>JADFIX010000301.1 GCA_022566435.1 Planctomycetota bacterium | reverse complement strand
GCGCGGGTGGAGAGCTGTCATGGTCGGTGGGCGAAAACGAATCAGGACACGGCTGGTGACATTGCTACTGAGCGGCGGGGCCTTGGCGGCCGGCTGCTCGCTCCAACCCCTCGTGGAGGACTGCGCCGACAAGCGCGAGGTGGCGACGATCAACGTGGCCGGTGTCTTCCGCTACGCCGGAAACGGTGCGAACGCCGAAACGGGAGGGAGCTTTAATCTCTCCGGCACGATTACCTTCGAACAGCAAGATAGTATGGTACGCGTGACCGACACGACTTACGACTCCGGCGGCCTGCGCCGATTGGAGAGCGAATTCGCCGACCTGGACGGCAACGAACTCTTACTGAACCTGACCCCGATCAACGGCGACACGGACTACGAAGCCACGATAAGGTTCGTTTTCAGCGAGGACGGCAACGAGTTTTGTGTCGGGTTCACCGATACCAACAGCGACCAAGGCGCACTGGGTAGCTTCACGGGGGTTCGGCGGTCTCAATGAACCGTATGCGCGGTCGACGCGCGGTACCCGCGATGTGACACGAGGGCGAGATATGAATCTGTATCGGAAGAATCTTCAGTCCATCATTCGCCGGCTGATGCCTGCGACGTTGGTGATTGTAATCGCAATCGGGGCATGCGCGCCGCCCGTCTTCCAGCCGGGCGACTCGTTTGAAGGCGAAATCTTGATCGAGGCGGTGGTCGAGGATGCGGCGTTACCGGTGGCCATTGCCTTCGCACCGGACGGTCGCGCGTTCTACACCGAAAAAGCGACCGGACGGATACGGGTTTTGACCGCCGCCGGCGAACTGCTCGCCGAGCCCTTCGCGGATGTCAACGTGGTCTCCAACAGCGAACGCGGCCTCCTGGGGATCGCCCTGCATCCGGATTTCGCGCAAAACGGCTTCGTCTACGTTTTCTACACGAGATCAACTTTGGGGCAGGATTCGCGAAGCACTTCCGCCGCCGGCGACAATCGGGTCGTGCGTTTCACCGCCGTGGGCGACACCGGCACCAGCGAGACGTTGATCGTCACCCTTCCGGCGGCACCCGGCCCCAACCACAACGGCGGCAATATCCGTTTCGGGCCGGACGGCAAACTCTATATTACCTTGGGCGAACTAGCGTCTGCGAGCAATTCGCAGACGGTCGATGTGACGCCGGGGAAGATCCTGCGTTACAACGATGACGGCACGATCCCGAGCGACAATCCCTTCGGCGTGGGCAACCCGGCCTACGTACTCGGTTTGCGTAACAGTTTCGACTTCGCGTTCGACCCCGTTAGCGGCGTCATCTTCGCCACGGAAAACGGAACCAGCCTCCACGACGAGGTCAATCGCCTGCCCGCCGGATCGAACGGCGGCTGGCCACTGGTGGAGGGGTTTTCCAAGGGCACGACGGTGGATGTGGAAGCGGGGAACTACGTGGAGCCGGTGGTGGCGACCGACGGGATCATCGTCCCGACGGGCATCGACTTCGCCCCGGACGCCACGTTCGGTGCGGACTCGGAATCGCAATTATTCATGGGCGAGTTTCTCACCGGACGCGTCACCCGCCTGACACTCAATGAGGCGCGAACGACCATCACCGCCTCGGCCGTCTTCGCCGAGGGCATCGCCGACGGCATCACCGACGTCGCCTTCGCCCCCGACGGTACGCTCTATGTACTCACAACGACCAGCATTCAGCGCATCCGCCCGGACGACGGTTAGGATTCGGCAGACGCGGAATAGCGGTCATGGAATCGCAAGGTACGTCCGGGCCACGGCGCAGCCGATCACGTCGTGGCCTCACCACGATGAGTCGGGGTCAGCCTGCTCAATCGTTCCAGAACCATCGCGAGATGGAACCGCTCGACTTCTTCTGCACGACCGCGTGCTCGCGCGCATCAAGGAGACATTTTCTGAACGCCTTCTGATAGGCGAACATGAGAAAGAAAAGCAAGAGCATGTACACCAACATAGGCATCGCAAATATTGTGATCGCGATCTCCCGCGGGTTGCCGGCAAGCGTAGGCGCCGCATACCCCACTACCTGCCCGCTCACAGAGTAGATCGCAACGCCTACGACAAAGCCGATCGCTCTAGATCTGGTGCGCGAGGCCAATGTGGAGTCGGGAATACGCATGGCTAAGGTCGCGAGATAATAACAGATGCCCACCAACCCGCTCAGGAAAACCAAACCACTTGCCCACAGAAGTGTGGTCTCGCATAGGGCGGCCGCAGCCGCGTCAGCCCCGAGCTGTTTCATCGCCGCCGGGAGCAGGTATCTACACGCCTCCAGAGTGACCACTACCACGATGCTCCAGCGGACAAACCGTCGCAAAGCGATAGGCTGTTCGGTCAGGGACAATCGTGGATCGAGCGTTGCAACGGCAAAGGCACCGACCAGAAAAAGAACGTTTGCCGCGACCGACATCACCGCCAATATGACCGACCTGACTCCGACCGGACCTACATCAAGAGAGAGTTGCACCAAGGCGCCCGGACCTACTTCAGGGACGTCACCTGTACGGTTGATCACCCCCATGGCACCTGCTACAGCCAGCATTGACATTCCTCGATAGACACGCTGGAGCCAGGCGGGATCAGCGGCCCACAACAAGTCGCTACGCAAAGACCGCCCAATCGGGGTCCCGCACTCCGGACAATGGCCCCTCCCTGGAAGCCCTCGAAGGTTGTAGCCACAATGTGCGCAGCGAATATCGACGGACGACGGTTCTGCGCCGTCCGTGATGCCATGTTCAGCACACGGGAGCACGGCCTCGGTCGGGACATCGCCAAAGAGGCTATCGTAGGAGACTGCAACGGGGATCACCCGTTTCATGGACCGGCGATAGGCGATCATAAGACACCAGTAAAGAAACACCGTTACCGTACCTAGAACAACAGGGATGCCGACGAGGGCTGTTCCAAGCCAGAACTTCAATTGGTTTTGCGCGAGGCCGTCGACGGATAGGAAAAGCGAATTCAAGGCCGCACAGCCGAGTCCCAAGGGCACAAGGGCGCCCAGCATCGTGGCCAATCGGCGAGATAAGCGGACCAGTTTCGGATCGGGAACTCGCTCTGCCAGTTTGCTGAGATACAGAAGAAGGCTCACGCCTCCGATCACACAAACTACGAGGCCTATGGGTGCTACGAATTCGCCGAAGGGGATGAGCGGCCCACTCTGAACGCTAGTCCCACCGGAAGACGAAGACAGGGTCGAGTTTGTGATGATTGCGGGGATTCCAATTAACGCACACACGCGAGCTATCCGAGCGGTCATGGATGTATGTTTTGGCGCTGCGAGTACCGGCTCACGCCGCGTCGACATGAACACACCGGTCGCGATTCCAATGTAGGTGAGGGCCCACATCACAAATTGGATCATCGCCAACGCCGGCACGAATTCCGAACGCGGCAGTAAAAAGCTAACCACCGTAAGTGCGACGCCGGAAAGTATCGGGGTGACGATCATGGTGGCGAAGATGAGCGTTTGCCCAAGCGCGATCGTAGAAAGCCACTTCGGATTCGCAAACAACAGGCGATCCGGCCGCAGACTTGAAGCGACAGGCTCGCCGCATTCGGGGCATCGGCCGTCGGCAGATAGTCCGCGCAAGTTGTAACCGCATTGCACGCAAGGGACATCGGCCGTTAGGGTGGCAGCCCGCGCGGGTCCCGCCAACGGCAGACCGGGAATCGACCCGACGTCGACAGCTTGGTCGCCCGGCGGAAGAGGCGGCGCCTCGGCGCGATCATCCAGTGTGGGCTTGTGGGCGTCGCCTTTGCCTGACGGCTCTCGCGCGGCCCGCTTTTCACCGGCGATTTCGGACAAGCGAGCGAAGTACGTGCTGGTCGGAGTTTTCTCTGCCGTTTCCGGTGTTGTTACATCGGAATCCTTGTGCAGCGATCGAGCCACGAGCCTATGTAGCTCGGACGCACCTTCTTTGAGCACTTCTTCCGTGGCGACACCGCTCTTAAGGGCGGCTCCGAAATGCCGCGCGGTCTTGTAGCGGTACATCGCGTCCTTGTGCGTCGCACGCTCGATAACTTCGATGAGTTCCGCGGCGACGTCGTGTTGTTGCAGCAACTCGACGGGCAGCGCCTGGTGGGCGTGCTTCTTGCGAACCTCGTCAAGCGTGCCGCCGAACGGCGACTTACCGGTCAGTAGCTCAAAGCTCGTAATCCCCAGGGCATACACGTCGCTGCGCAGCGAGACGACGCCGTCGAACATCTCCGGGGCCATGTACGAAGGCGTCCCGGCCAGTCCGGTGGACGTTTGCCCGCGCTGTGCCCGCGGGCGGGAACAGGCCAACCCGAAGTCGGTGACGAACACGTGCCCTTTTCGATCCAGCAAGATGTTCGCCGGCTTGATGTCCCGGTGGACGATCTCCCGATCGTGCAACTCGCCGATCGCCTCCGACACCGCGCCGAGAACGGCGTACAGAGCGGATATGCTCAGCGGTCCCGTTTTCTTCAACACTTCGCCCAGCGTCGGCCCGTCGATGTACTGCATCACCAGGTACGGAATACCATCGACGACATCTGCGTGGTGGATGGCGGTTAGGCCGGGGTGCTGCACGGCTGCCGCCGCGCGGGTGCCCTCGAGAAATCCTGCAAAACCGGGATCATCGGGTCCGGCCACGGCGTGGAGTAGAAACTTGACCGCGACATCTCGATCGAGCATCTTGTGCCGACCCAAGTAGACGACACCCATTCCACCGCGCCCGATTTCATGCAGAAGACGCACGGGACCCAGTTCGCGCGGAATGGTGACATCGACCGACGGATCGGCGGCCTTCTTGAAGCCGGCGAATGTAATCGTATTGTGCGATTCCATGCACGACCCTCGTCCGACGCGCTACCTTCGCCAAAATGATCCTTGGGCTGCAATGCTGCTTTCGAAACCTGATGTTTCCCGCCCGCCGTTCAGGCTTAGACCGTGGCCAGATTGGCGCATGCTACGCCAGATCAGTCAAGCGTTCGACCGCCAGCGGCGGTAGCGGGCTCAGCCAAGCCCTCAGCAACAAATCGATTTCCCGTTTCGTGGCCTCGGCACTTTCACAGGTCTCCGCATCGGCGACGGTCAGCCGCCACTTGCGTTTGTCTTCCCGATAAACGCAAAGCACGCTGTCGCGGGAATCAAACAGATGAACCTGCCATGTACCCCGCTGCCAGCGCGCTTTGCGAACAATGAGACCCCCAGGGACGGCCAAATGTTGTTTACGCCATGCCAAGCCGCTTCGACCTGGTACGAGAAGATAGTAAGCGAGCACCCCAACGGGCAGAGCGAAATGCCACGTTAGTGTCTGCCCGTGCAACGCCTCCCAGGCAAAGTATACCAGCTGGAGCGTAAGAACGCCCAGAAGGAACCACCCGCCTCCCCGAAGAATCCAGTTGCGTCTAGCGCGCCGTACACCTGACAGACTCGCCGAGGGCGTTTGCGCCGGGCGATTCTCAGGCCCCGAATGATCCGCGTCAGTACCCAAGGCATGGTACAGTTCGTCGAAAGAGGCATCAGACTCGTCCAGGGGCACCGGCTCAAAGGGGAAGGTCAACGGTTCGATAGGGGTGGTTTGCTTCTGCGGACAGATGCGGATCGTCTCACCCACACGCCCCTGAGACACCAGCGTCCGCAGAAACAGCGATATCCCGCCACAATCCAATACTTGCCGCGATGTGTGCGACAAGAAGGCATGCGTCAAGGGCACAAGGTCATCGGTCGCTCCGGTCACGGTGAGGGTTCGAACACGCGCATCTGCTATTCGACGAGTGCAGAGGAGGGCCACGGCGACGATTGCCCCGCCACAAATGGCACTGAGCGATGCTCCCCACATTTCTCCCAATCTTCCGGCCCAATCTTCCGGGGGCGTCCGGCCCGCTCGGGTCGGCCTCACCAAGCCACCCGCATGCCA
>JADFIX010000300.1 GCA_022566435.1 Planctomycetota bacterium | reverse complement strand
GTCGAAACTGCATGTGTTCCGGGACGGCGTGCGGTTTCTCCATGTGATCTTTCAGATGAGCCTCATGTGGCGTCCGGCGAAGATGTTTGCCGGCACCTCCTTGATCTGCCTGGCCATTATGACCATCCTCGCACTGCATCCTTTGGAAATGTGGCTGCGGTACGGTGGGTTTCACGAAGACATGATTTACCGACTCTTGTTCTGCGGGTTGATGGGCATGGTGGGGATCACGCTACTGTCGGCCGCCGTCGTGTCGGATCATGTGCATCGTTTGCTCAAACGCGCGACGGCGCCTCGGACTTTTGTCGCGCTGGTATTGGACAAGGTCTATTCTCTCGGCGGGTTCGCGGTGGCGCTTCTCGGCAGCCTACCGATCATGGCGTGGCTGATCGGGGCCGGCGTTTGGACGCGGCTCGCTGACGGTTATGTGGCGATCCACTGGTCGCGCGTGGTGGTGGCCGGCGTGATGTCGTTTGGACTCGCCCAGATGCTCGCCACTGTGGTGATCGTGAACGTGATTCGGTTTCACAACAAGCGCTACCAAGTGCCCCAGCGATGGATTTCGACCGCAAAGCCCGAGACGCACGCACGTTCGACGCCGACATCTTCCGTGCTTGCGGTTGGACCTCCAGACACACGAACTCGCATCTCGCCACCTGCCGCGTAGGAAAGAGCCGTCAGCCGTCAGTGATCAGTCATCAGTCGTCAGTCATCGGTCGTCGGTCGTCGGTCGTCGGATGGATTGCGCGGGAAAGACCAGCTATAGGCAGTCAAGGCTGAAGTAGAAGAATTCTGTTTTTGTGCTCTTTGACAAGTGAAAATTTCTCAGGATTTTCCGCCCGGGCGGCGGGTCAGGTAATCCCGGCGATCGGTTAGGATGCGCCAGGCAGGGCTTGGTTTGGTGCGATTGCACAAGCGGAGGGATCGAAAGCGTACCACCGGTCTAGCTACGCGGACAGGCCCGGCATTCTATACGGCGGATTATGATGGTCCCGCAGGAAAGAAGTGTCAGGAGCGTGACCATCATGCCCCAGGCCGTGTCGAAGGCGTCCCAATCATTGCAGTCGACGTCGCTATCGGCGCCGAAGTCGGCCCAGCGGCATCCCGGTCCGGCGTCGACGTTCTCGCCGGAGTTGTCGAGGCATTTCTAGAAGAAGAATTGATCGTTCTCGTCGACCGCGCCGTCGCTGTCGAAATCCCCGCTGCCGTCTTCGGGGATGACAGGTTATCTTAATATATTGCCAGCGATTCTCGCAGGGAAGAAACCAGGAGAAGCCACGCCAACTGATCCGAGCTGCCCCCCATTCGGCGGCGGGGGACAAGGCTCGTTGTCCAACTGTTGCACGTACCAGCCGTTGTCGAGCTAGGTTTCCGGCTCGCAGAACTGTTGCACCAATTCCCAACGCTCATCTGTGGGCAAGGAGTCGAAATCCGATGAAAACAGGTCCCCGCGCGCGCTCACCGCCCCAACAAACACCGTCAGCGAGACAAGAATCGTACGCACAGTTCCCCCATTTTTCGTGGAACGGTCGATGGTGACTTTGCACCTGAAATGTGTCCGGAATTGGAACACTAGACTCGTGGGCCTTGGGGCGTATAATTATCGGCGTAGGATGTGGAGGTCTTTGCGCGCTGCGGGCGTCGGCATCTACTACGGGGTTTAACGGAAGCAGCGTGGGCAGACGATGTAGTCTGATAGAAACGGAGAGCCTAGCCATGATGAAACGGGTGTTGACGGTGAGTTTCATGGTCGTCCTCGGGGGTTCTTTGCCCGCTTTTGCCCAATCCAATTCGGGTGGGCTGACGTCTGCGCGGAGCGATAAAGCGCGGGTTCGTACGTCGGTCGCCACAGGATCGGCCAAGTCGCTATTGCGCATGCGCGTGGAGGAGGTGGAATGGGACGAAATGGTCTTGGAAGACGTTGTGGACTGGCTCCGCGAGAAAAGTGAAGACAAAGTCAACATCTTGTTCCGCTGGAACGCTTTGTCGGCGGAGGGAGTGGATTCGGATACGATTATCACGCTCCGTCTCCGGCAGCAGACCGTCGGCGATATCCTTACCGAGGTTGTGGATCAGATGTCACCTGCCGGCGAGGTGACCTTTCACGGCAAGGAGAATAGTCTCATTGTTTCCACCAGGCAGGATCTCAACCGGAAACTGCATCTTCGCGTCTACGAGGTGACGGACATTCTTTTTCGGGTTCCCGATTTCGCGAGAAGCGCTCCGGTCGTTGACTTGCAGCAGGCCGCTCGTGCCGGCGGCGGTGGCGGCGGCGGCGGTCAGAGTATTTTCACCGGTAGCCAGAGTTCATCCGAGGACCTAGAAGAAGAAGAGCAGGAGGTCGAAGAGCGAATCGAAAGCCTTCGGGCCTTGATCCAGGCCACGGTTGCTCCCGAGTCGTGGCTCCTGGACGACGGTTCCGGTCAGGGATTAGGACGCATTCAGATGTTCAACAATCGGTTCTTGATCGTACGAAATACGATTGAAGTTCACGAGCAGTTGGTGGGCTATTTCTTGCTGGATCAGTGAGTCGAGCCGCCGGCTTTCGCCACGAATTCGATCACAGTCGCTCAGGATCACTCGGTGGGCAGCGCGGCGCGATCCGCCGCCGCTGTCATGCGGGTGATCCTGATTGTCTTTCGGGGCGAAGCCTTTCCCGCATGGCGATCTCGACACGACCGCGTCGGATACCGTGTCTTTTCGCCAAGTGTCTGGTGTGATCGTCTCGGTGAGGCAAACGGCGATTTCCTCACCGGGCAAGTCAGGCCACTCGGAATTCTACAAGATCGCGTCGCAGCCCGGCGTGACAACCTACGGTGCCAAAACGACGGTGCGTGGAAAGTTGAAATGTGTCGAGAGAAACAAGATGAATACGCAATACGAAATCGGTGTGATCGGCGCGGGCAATGCCGCCGAGGGAATCGTGCATGGCATCCTACGCAACTCGGTTCTCTTTGATGATAGAATGATCGCATCCGATCCCGCCGAGAGTCGGCGCACGGTGTTTGCCGACCGCTTTCACATCGCGGTCACGGACGATAACCGTCACCTCGTCGAGAATAGCTACATCCTTATCCTTGCGGTCAAGCCTCAATTATTCGCTGAAGTATGCGAAGGGTTCGCCGATCTCGTGCGGGAAGATCATCTCATCGTTTCGATCATGGCCGGCGTCTCCACGAAGTCGATTGAAAGCCGGTTTCCGAAAGTTCAGCCGCGCGTCGTACGAACCATGCCCAATTTACCGGTACATGTTGGGGCAGGAATGGCCGGTATTTGCAAAGGCCGATTCGCTCAGGAGGTGGACCTCCTGCGGGCTCAGCGAATCTTCGACGCTGGAGGAAGATCGATCGTCATACAAGATGAGGCACTCATGGATGCGGTGACCGCCGTTTCGGGCTCGGGTCCCGCATACTTCTACTTTTTCGTCGAGGCGCTTACCGCGGCGGGTGTCGACGCCGGTCTCTCCATACAACAAGCCGGCATATTGGCCAAACAGGCATGCCTGGGTGCGGCACGAATGATGCTCGAATCTGGAGATTCGCCTGCCGCATTGCGTGAAAAGGTCATGTCACCGGGTGGGACAACGGAAGCCGCCATGGAATCGATGGCGGAGAACAACGTGTTCGAGCACCTCAAATCGGGTTTTTTGGCCGCCTGGAAACGCAGCCAGTCACTCGGCAAATAGGGTCTGCCGCATGTATTGACCGCGATTCTACTTCACGCATCATTACCGCGTATTCTTAGAGACAGTTATCGGTCGCTACGATCCGCCAGATCGCCGCCGGGGCTGGCAATTATCGGGGTTGAAACAAAACTCGCAGGTTCCTATCATCGGGTGTGGTTCAGATAAGAAACGGGGAAGGTACGCGACCCGCAAGACGAAATCTCCGGTGCAGCCGGCTCGACGAAGGGCGTCAGGGCCGAATTCCGTGGTACGGCGGCCGCATGCAAGCGACGCGCGGGGGTTGACCGCCCCGAGCGAGGGAAGAAATCCGGCGATTCCATTCGAAAATGGAAACTTGGTGCATGAAGGGGGGCGAGGCGAATTCATAGAAAATGCATTTTGCTCTCGCTGACGTTGTCGGCCCTCGGTGCGGTATCGGTCTTCGGACAGATTGTCACTGAGCCGATCCGCGTGACCGCGAGATACGACGTACGCGGCCGACCCAGTTCTGAGCGAATTATCTTGAAATTCACACGTGACGCCTGTCGCCGCCTCAGTAGCGCACGCGCCGCGCGGCGTACCGCGGCGCTTGTAGAGATCCATCGCTCTGGCGACGAGATTCCGGCGGCGCTCGAGCGGCCAGGACGGATCGAAGGCGAGATCGAGCAGACACGCCAGCCAGTCGATAATCTCGCGCGGCGCTGCCTGCGGATTCAGTTGCCGCGAAAAACGCTCGAAGCGATCTTCGACGCCGGTGAAGACGCGCTCAAACAGAGCGAGAAACCGCTCGAGAAACCACGCGGCTTTCTCGTCGCGTCGATAGGCGACCGGAAGGTAATCGAGGTACGTCTCGCGTGGGTATAGAATGCGAATCCAGCGGAGACTGGGCGTCGCCACGCCGTCGGAGCTGAGCGTCACCCGCAGCCGCAGATAGCGGCCCGGCCGTGATTGGATTAGCTGCTCGGGGACTGCGGCGGTAATCGGGATCGGTGAACCGATTCGCGACGGTGCCTGCCACTCGACGGAGTCGTTGAAGTCGGTCGCGTCGTTCGCGGTCGCCGTTTCCACCGTGATTCTCGTGCCGTCCGGGATGTCCGCGCCAATTTCGATGCGGTGCCACTGGGTTCCCGGCAAGCGACTGTCAAGTATTGCCGACAGGAGCACGCCGCTCGCTTCGTACCGACCGCTCGCACCGAAGGCCAGGAGCCGGGTGCGCCTATGCTCCGCGGCCAACCGTTGCTCAGCGGTAACCGTTGAAGGCGTCTTCGCCGCCTGAGGGCACGGGTCGGCGGCCGGCGACGTTCGAGCAGCCTCGAACTCGGCAGCGGCGGAGAACTCCATGTCGGCGAGCGGTTCCCCTTGGGGGGCGAATCGCAACACGCGTGGGTGGTTGGCATCGATCACGAGAATCGACCCGTCCGGGGCGCCGGTGACTGCCACCGGCTTGGGTGACTCAGGAAGGCCCGCGGCGTTTTGCGCGGGGAAATTCGCCAGCAACCTGAAAGAAGACGAGAATCGAAAGACCTGCGCCGCTTCCCGGTCCACAACATAAGCGCAACCGTCCAGCCCGATGGCAACATCGACGGGCTCGCGCAGCTCGACACCGAAGAGGATGGCGCGAACCGTGCCGTCCTCGGGCCGAAGAACGACGATGCGCCGGGCTTTGGGATCCGCAACGTAGATCAGTCCACCCATGTCGATGGCGATCCGATTCTCGGATTGACCTTGGCCCAGGCGGTGAAAAAGATGCGCGGTCGGCGCGGCTCGCGGGTGGTGCTGAGGGTGCGGCGGGGGCCGGACGAGGAAACCTTCGACGTCGCCGTCGTGCGCGACGTGATACATATTCGCGCGGTGCGCTCGCGTACCGAAGGGAATGTCGCCTATGTGCGCATCACCACCTTCAACGAGAACGTCGAGGAGAGCCTTTACGACGCCATGGATGCGCTGAAGGACGAGCTCGGCGATGACATGCTCGGCGTCGTCCTCGACTTGCGCAACAACCCCGGCGGCCTGCTCGACCAAGCGCTAGCGGTCTCCGACGCCTTCCTCATGGACGGCGAGATCGTCTCCACCCGCAGCCGCGACATAAGCCGGGTGCGGCGCTTCTCCGCCGATCGCGGCGACATCGCCGACGGCGTGCCGGTGGTGGTGCTGATCAACGGCGGCTCGGCCTCGGCCTCGGAGATCGTCGCCGGCGCCATCCAGGACCATGGCCGGGCGCTGATAATGGGCA
>JADFIX010000299.1 GCA_022566435.1 Planctomycetota bacterium | reverse complement strand
CATGACTCCTATACCAAAAAACGCAGACACGACCATGACCAATTTGGGCAAAGGCCCAACAGGAAGTCAGATAACATGGAATTTGGCTACATGGACGTGGGATGAAGCGGGTCAAGGAACGTGGGATATTCCCGGAATAGTGCTTTCAAATGAGAGTAAAACTTCAATATCAATGACTAATGAGAGTAAAAATTAAATGTTTGTTAATTCCAGCAGGTATCGGATCTCCGCCTTCGCAAAGGGCTAAGGTATCTGATTGTGCGTAAGTTACTTTAAGAAGTAGGGTAAAAACTAATGAAAATATTATAATTTTCGAAAATATCATCATATAATTGCCTCTTTTTATAGCTTTGACGATCGCAGTTTCCGTTAAACTCTCACAGAAAACAATAAGTTGCACATGGGAATGGTTGGTTATCCAATGGAGATCCTGCCCACCAAATGCCAGAATGGACCCATTACGCTTTCTGAAATCTTTCAGCAAATTCATAGAATGCTCGTTTGGTACAAATCGTCCATCATAACCTGCATTCCAGACCTCGATTCCATTGAGTATCATTTCGAGTTTAGGCGGAAGCTGATAGTTATAGCGCTTTGGGTGGGCCATAACGGCAACTCCCCCATTGTCCTGAATAAATTTGGAAACCTGTAAAGGATCTTTGGAATTCGTATATTGCCGGGTTCCCAAGCCGAGCAAATGTAGATTATTGTCACAAGAAAACTCAATGCCAGGAATAATAAGGAAATCAGGACTAGAGACCCTCCGACACTCTTTTACGTAGAGGGCAACTACTTTTTCATCCAAGGTATCAGAGTGCTCGGTCATTCCAATGAAGCTGTACCCACGTTTTCTGCCAAGGCCTGGGGCTGCGACGACCTCTATACAGCAGGCGGCGCCGCCCTGCTGCCGCCGGACTTGAGCGCCCTTCAACTGCGGTATCACCCGGCGTATATCGACCCCGTTCACGACACAAGCGCGAGTGCCACCGCCGGTTTGACGACGTTCGTCGTGCTGCTGGTTTTGGCCGCGTTTGCCCCGCTGCTGGTTCACGCTTGGGCGCAAAGTGCATCTCCTGAAAGGCGCCACCCTCCTGAAAGGGGAGCATCTCCCGAAAAGGGCGCGGCCACCGCATCGGGAGGAAACCAGAAGTCCGACGATCGGACCGACCTCTATGGCGATGCGCTGCCGCCTGGCGCCACGTCTCGGCTGGGAACCTCGCGGTTCCGGCATCCAGGGATGAGCCAACGCCCGAGGTTCTTGCCGAACAGCCACAAACTGATCGTCAATGGCGATAGTGGCGTAGTAATCTTCGATGCTGAGACCGGTAAACTGCTGCGCAGGATACCAGCTCTGGGCACATTTGAATCGTCGCCCGACGGAACACGCTTTGCCACGCTGTCGTCGAGATATCGGCGTGAGACAGGGGAACACGACACGACGTTGTCCGTCTGGAAGACCGAATCGGGCAAGAAGCTTCTGGAGATCAAATGGACGGGGCCGACATCGTGGGTCGGTCAGCATTTGGCATTCAGCCCGGACGGCAAGACGATTGCGACCGGCTCCGATACAGGAAAACTGCGATTCTGGGACTTGGCCTCAAAGACCGAGTTGCTCAGCTACCGTGTCATGCAGGACAGAATCACGTCAGTTGCTTTTTCGCCCGATGGCCAGACGGTGGCGGTAGCCGGCGGCGACGGTGTGGCGTTGTGGCGTTGGCTCGCCGGAGACGCACCGCAAAAACTGGATGCCGGTCGCAACGGCGCAGTGGCGGCGACCTTCTCGCCGGACGGGAAATGGCTCGCGACGGCAAGTGACGAACAGCGCGGAATCCGGGTGTGGAATGTCGCCACAAAGCAAGTGGTTTGGCGAATCGAGAAAGCGGATAAGGGGCGTTACTCGCACGGGCTTGCGTTTACTCCCGATAGCCGATTGCTCGCGGTGCCGCGACCTGGCATAGGCGTGGTCCTGTTGGAAGCAGATACCGGCAAGCTCGCCCGCAACCTCGATGCGGAGCGGGGAGCCTGGATCGTTGCCGTCTCGTCTGATGGACAATTGGTTGCAGGCTTGGAAAATACGTTGACCGTCTGGCGGCTGCCGACCGGCGAAGTGCTGAGCTCAAAGTTCGTGAGGCATGCAGGACCACCGCGCGAACTGGAGTTCACTCCAGACGGCAAGCGGGTCGTCACCGGCTCATGGGATGCAACGGCGCGCTGTTGGGACGCAGCGTCCGGCAAGCCGCTGCATGAAATGCGGCACGACCAGCGCGAGGTGGCCGCCATAGCGGTTTCGCCCAGCGGCAAATGGGCCGCCACGGCAGGTCTGGACTACGCCGTGCGGCTGTGGAATTTGCAGACCGGCCGCCAGCGATTCAAACTTCACGGACATGCTGATTTCGCCACCCTGCCGACCAACGCGGTCCGTTTCAGCCCTGACGAAGGACAACTGCTGTCCTTTGGCGTCGACTTTTACTTGCGCGCATGGGACGTGCGCACTGGAATGGCGATCAAAGAATACGAGATCCGACCCAGCGGCTTGGAATACGAGATCCGACCCAGCGGCTTGGAATACCAGCGGTCGGAGGACGGCGAAATCGTACGGCTGGGTGACACGGAAGTCGATAGCAATTCGGATGCTTTTCTTGAGGTTCTCTCCGAGGCCCAATTCACGCATGACGGCCAATATCTCTTGCTGAACGTCAAAGGTGCGATTCACGTATTCCAAACTGCGTCCGGTCGTGAAGTGGGAATGCTCAAGCCGGATGATTTTCCGCACAACTTTGCCGTTTCGGCGGACGGGAATTTGCTAGCGACCGTGGAGCGGCGCCGGCTCACCGACGCTGGGGCCGCCGCCGACCCTGGCGGCAATCGCATAAAATGGTTTGCGCGCGTGCGTAATCTGGCTACGAAGAAGGTGCTGCGCGAGATCGAACTTCCATCGGCGTACGGGTCCAAGATGGCGTTCTCGCCGGACGGCAAGCTCTTGGCGACGACTCTTCACCTTCGCTCGGCTGATCAGAAGTCGAAATACCGAATCAGCATCTGGGACGCCGTGTCCGGCAAAGAGTACGCACGAATCGACAATTCCACAAATCATGTACACGGTCTTGCATTCTCTCCCGACGGTCAACGGCTGGCGTCGAGCCACCATGACACGACCGTGCTGATTTGGGACCTGGAGCAGTTTCGTCTGAAGAATTGAACGTCATCGCGAATCAAGAGTCCGTTTGAGAGGAACCAGCCATGGCGCCGCTGAAATCAAGTCTATGTTGGGTCTTGCTCGCTACGGTTGGATTTTCACTTCCGCCGTTGCTGCGGGCCGACGAAGCCGCAAATGAGCCCAAGCCGCTGTCGGTTCTCTGTCTCGAATTCTCACCCGATGGCGGCTTGCTGGCGGCAGCCGCCAGTCGAAAGTCTCGCGGCGAGCTCGTCGTATGGGAAGTCGACAAGTGGAAGCCGCGTTTTCGGCACAGTGAAGCGGTGGCCTTTCGCCGTGTGGCGTTTTCACCCGACGGAAGAATGCTCGCTCTGTCCCGCCTTGCCCCGGAATTGAAACTGCTGGACGTCGAAAACGGCAAGCTGCTGCGGCAATTGAAGGGGCACACCGATCACGCTCGCTGTGTGGCGTTCACTCCGGACGGAAAGCGGATCATCACCGGCAGCCTTGATCGAACGATCAAGATCTGGAGCGCAGCCAAGGGCGAAGTTCTAGCGACGCTGTCAGGCCACACGGGGGCGGTTCACCATGTTGACGTTTCGCCGAATGGGTCGTTGCTCGCCTCGGTCGAGGCGCGCACCGGCAAGGTGCATATGTGGGACTTGAACACGCTCGAAGCGTTGCACGTTTACGAGGGCAGTGGATGGTTTGTTCCGCACGCGGCCTTTTCGCCGAACGGTCGTCTGCTGGCCGTCGCGAGTTGGGGCGGCCAGCTTGGTTTGTACGACACCAAGACCTACCAGTTGCGGACGCGGATTCAAGACGTCGGAGGCGTCCATTGGTCGGAGTTTTCGCCCGACGGACAATGGCTCGCAGTCGTTTCCAACGGCCCTACGATCTACGCATTCCCAACAGATACGTCCGCCGACGAAAAGACGAAAGAGCGTGTGCACACCTTGCTAGCGGAGTTCAAAATGGATTCGTATGAAGCGCGCGAGAAAGCCGCCGAAGCACTGGCCAAGATCGGTCCTGCTGCTGAGAGTCAGCTGCGTGATGCGATGAAGTCGCCGAACGCCGAAGTGCGCTGGCGAGCGCGTCAACTCCGCCGCCGCTTGTCTCACCCGGAATCCGCCGTACAACTGAAAGGACACCTGGACGATCCAAATTGCGTTTGCTTCTCGCCCGACGGAAAGCTGATGGCAAGCGGCGACCGTCTCGGCGAAATCAAAGTCTGGCGCGTCGACGGGTGGAAGCAGGTCGTGTCACTGTCGATCAGAGCAAAGCCCGGTCCATGACGGCTGTCCCTAGCAAGAAGTCGAGCTCACTCGAATTCAACGGACGCCGTTTTTCTGGACTACAGCCTTATCTTCCCGCAAAGCCTACGTTGGGATTCTAATCTCGGTTGGGAGTGGTATTGGCTGATTGCCGACATGGCTGGTCAATGACGTCGTGTGGTAAATAAAATCAGCCGTGCTGTCGGTCAGAACATTCCGCACTTTTCTGCGCGAGTTCTCGCCGCTTTGTACAATGGCAACATCTATTTTTCGCTCGACGACGGCAAGCTGCTGGTGAGCAACTGGAATGTGCTGCACCAACGGCTGGCGGAAAAGCTGCCCGATTGGCTGCGGCCGCTGCACAATCACGGATTGTTGGCGCGGATCGACGACGATGAGCAGGTGGTCGAAGTCACGGCCAGTTCCATCGTGGATGATCAACTGTTGGCGAAGCTAAAAACGCTGCCGAAGCTCAAGAAGCTCTACATCGAAGCGTCCAAGCCGGTCACAGAAGGCGGCTTCGCCCACGTAGGCGAGATGGCGGCGCTGGAATCGCTCGAAGTCTACTCAATTACAGTTCCCAACGACGCGCTTCGACATCTCGCGCGGCTGTCGAGCCTGCGCGAATTGACCATCAACAACGCCCGCATCGGCGACGCGGGCGTTGAACATCTGAAGGGCTTGAGCCAATTGCGGGTGCTTCGCCTGGAAGGCAACAGCATCACAGATGCGGGACTCGCGCACCTGAAAGAATTGACGAATCTCGAGGTGCTCGACATTGCCCAGTCCAATTGGGAAAACAGCCGCATGCAGATCAGCGATGCGGGACTGGCGACGGTGGCTCGTTTCACGCGGCTGCGTGAGCTGGACATCGGACGCCTGCCGATCACCGACGAGGGATTCGCCAAACTCGCCGGGTTGCGCGAGCTGCGGCAACTGCGCTTGGCTGGCACGCGGATCACGGGCGACGGGCTGCGAGCGCTGGCCAACTTTCAGAACCTGGAATCTCTCTCGCTCGGCGGTCCTTCGTTTGACGATGCCGCAATGCAACACGTTGCGAAGTGCCCGCACCTCAAACACCTTTCCTTGAGATACACGAGTGTCGGCGACGACGGTTTCCGGCGCATCGGATGGCTGGGCCGGCTTGAAAGACTGAGCCTCGATAGCCGATTCGTAACCGATGCCGGCCTGGCTCATCTCGTTGCGCAGCCGACGCAGCACGTCCTCGTCGCGACTGGTCTGCAGCACGTGATAGTCGATCAGATAGTCCGACGACGGCGTTAGCGAGCGGAAGCCGCTTGCCAGTGCATCCTCGTACCGCGTGCGAAACAGGAAGAATTCCAGCTCCGAGCCCATGCACGCTGTCTGCCCCAGCGCCCGCAGCCGCTGGATGCCCTTATTTCCAGCCCCTAGTGTCCGCCGCATTGGGTTGCGCAGCCCGCCACTCGCCCGCCGCCAGGTTCCGGGAAAGGTAT
>JADFIX010000298.1 GCA_022566435.1 Planctomycetota bacterium | reverse complement strand
TCGCAGGCCGGTGCGGAAGTGTCCGCGCTGCTCGGTCGTATGCCGTCCGCCGTCGGTTATCAGCCGACGCTCGGTACGGAGATGGGCGAATTGCAGGAGCGCATCACCTCCACCAACAAGGGCGCGGTGACCAGTATCCAGGCCATTTACGTACCGGCCGACGACTACACCGACCCCGCGCCGGCCACCGCTTTTGCCCACCTGGACAGCACGGTGAACCTCGAGCGCAGCATTTCCGAGAAGGGCATCTATCCCGCGGTCGATCCGCTAGCGTCCACCAGCCGCATCGTCGCGCCGGAATACATCGGCGATCGACATTACAACGTCGCCCGCCGCGTGCAGCAGATTCTCCAGCGCTACAAGGACTTGCAGGACATCATCGCCATTCTCGGCGTGGATGAGCTGGCCGAAGAAGACAAGCTCCTCGTGGGGCGGGCGAGAAAGATCGAACGATTCCTCTCGCAGCCGTTCTATGTGGCGGAGCAGTTCACCGGATACCCCGGCAACTACACCAAGCGCGAGGAAACGATCCGCTCTTTCGAGGAGTTATGCGACGGCAAGTGGGACCACCTGCCCGAGCAGGCGTTCATGTACGTCGGGGCGATCGAAGAGGCGGAAGAGAAAGCCAAGAAGCTCGCGAAGGGATAAAAGGTTCTTCCCGAGCCGCGGGCTTCAGCCCGCGCGGCGCCCCGAACAGTCAGAAATATTGAGTAGCAGCCATGGCTAAATCGAACACGTTTCAATGCAGCATTGTCACGCCGGAAAAAACGGTCTTGGACTGCGAAGTGACCTCCGTCGTCTTCCCGGCGCACGACGGTGAACTCGGCGTCCTGCTGAACCGCGCTCCGCTGGTTTGTAAGCTGGGCATCGGCCGGCTCCATGCGGAATCGCCCGACGAAACGCACACCATGTTCATCGACGGCGGTTTCGCTCAGATCGTCGGCAATCGCCTGACCATCCTGACCGAACAGGCGTGTCGACCCGACGAAATCGACACCGAAAAGGCCGGGCAATCCCTCACCGAAGCCCGCGCCATGCGAATCCCGGACGACGCCGCCTACACCGCCCGCGACAAGGCCATCCAACGGGCGAAGGTGCAGATCAAACTCGGCAGGCCCTAACAAATCGTAGCGCTGGACATTTGACGCCCGGCACGGAATCATACTGTGAAGCGAAGTCGCAGAGTCCTTACGGGCGGACTAGTTAGCCTAGCCCAGCAACGCCTACTTGGCCACGTCCCGCCGAGACCATGGCGGGAAGGAGAACGGCGATGATGCACACGTTTACGATTAAGAACTTCAAGCTGTTCGAGGAGTTAGAGCTTTCCGGGCTTGAGCGGATCACCCTCTTGGGCGGACCGAACAACATTGGCAAGAGCACGTTTCTGGAAGCCGTCTATCTGAACCACGACATCAATAATCCGTTGATGTTCACGCAGCACCTCGGATTCCGTGGGATCGTCGCGTTCAAGGTGACAGCGGAATCGTTGTTTGCACCTCTATTCCACGACTTTGATACCGGGCGAGCCATCCATCTCGAGGCCGAGGCCGCAAAGGGCGCGTTTGGCCTACAGATTCGTGAAAGCGGCGCTTCGGGCAGGCGCACCGCCGAAATCACTAGTTCGGGAGAATTGCATAATACGGCGATCGGGGGCGCGGCTTCGCAAGAATCGCTTTCTGGAACAGCCTTCGAGGTGGAGTACTATCGCAATGGAAAAAAAGTCAATACTGCCGATGCCGGCATGACACGAGAGAAGGACGGAACTGCACGCGTGTTTCTAAACCTGCGAGAGACGAGTGAGGTGCCTCGCACGCCGACGGCTGCTTACATTGGCACGAGGTCGGGCTCGGAGCCGGCTACTGATGCCGAGCGGTTCGGCGACCTTGAGTTAGAAGGAAAGTCCGAGAGCTTCTTGGAAGCTCTGCGTATCATTTATCCTGGCATCAGGTCTATTGCTACGATTGCCACAGTTAAGGTCGGCGCCATGTTGTACGCCGATGTTGGTTTGGACCGCAAGATTCCGCTAAGTCTACTTGGCGACGGAACAAATCGAATTGCCCAGATTGCGCTTGCAATGGGACGGGCACACGGTGGCGTTTTGCTCGTCGATGATATTGATAGCGGCCTTCACCACTCCGTTCTCCCCAAGATTTGGGAGTGGCTTGCCTCGGCGACCAAGCTGTTCGACTGCCAAGTTATCGCCACGACGCATAGCTACGAATGCATCCGGGCAGCCAAGGAAGGCTTGCCGCCCCAGCTTTGGAATGAGTTCGCTTATTTCCGACTCGATCGCGAAAACGACACAATCACTTCAACGCGGTACAGCGCGGACAACCTTGGAGACGCGATTGACCGCGACTGGGAGGTTCGCTGATGTCGGAGACGATTAGAATCGAAGAACCTCACCTATTGTTGGTTGAAGGCACGAACGACCAACACTTTCTGGAGGCCCTGATCAGAAAACTTTCCGTAGACCCGGTCCAGGTCGTTCGAGTTTTTGGAAAAAACAATTACTCAGGGATTCTACAAACCCTCGTGATGGCTCCGAATTTCAAATCAACGGTACGAAGGCTCGGGGTCATTCGCGATAACGACAACGATCCGGACGCGGCATTCAAAAGCATCAAGAGCGCCCTGGAGAAAAACGGTCTCCCCTGTCCGAAACACCCTGAGGCGTTCACTGCCGGCAAGCCGCCAATCGTCGGAGTTTTTCTAATTCCAGGACGCGGAAAAGAAGGATGCCTCGAGGATTTGTGCCTTTCAACCCGACGGGATCACCCCACCATGGCGTGCGTGGAAAAATTCATGGTCTGCGTTGGGGACCGCATGAATACGGAAGCGCCGGATGCTCCTGCTGACGACAAAGCGTACGGCTATCCGAAGAATGAAACGAAGGCTCGTGCGCATGCGTTCTTGGCCTCGATGCCAGAATCCGACAAGACTGTGGGAATCGCGGCCGAGGAGGGATACTGGAAGATGGACCATCCCGTTTTGAAGGACTTGTCCAAGTTTCTCCGGACGCTCACCACGCGGTAAGATTTCTATCTCATCATGCGACACCGCGCCTGCAAAACGTAATCTACGTTCCCTTTGTGCCGAGCGTTGGTCACTCGGCCATGAAACCTTCGGATTCTACGCCGAAAGCATGATCGTAGCGGGCGCGGTAATTCTCCCATGCGATACTCGAGGTCAGCTCGACGAGCTGTCGTTCGTTGAAATGTCCGCGCAAATCGGCGAACAGCTCGTCCGAAACATTGACCGGCGTTTCGGTCATCGCCACCGCGTATTGAAGGACTACGCGCTCCAGCGCGGTGTACGCCGCGTTCGTTTCAAAATCCGGTAGCGCGGCAAGCTTCGCATCGCTGAGCCCTTGCTGCCTGCCCACGGCAGACCCGATGTCAATTCAAAACGGACAACCGATCTGCATCGCGACTTTGACCTGGGCAAGCGTCTTGAGCTGCAAAGGCACCGTAGTGGCCGCTTCCTGCCCCATCTCCATGTGGCCGTACGCCCGCAACAATCTTGGATGGTGGGCCGTGATCTTGACCGGCGTGACCACGCGACCGATCTTCCGCTTGGTCATGAAGTAAACGAGCCGCACGAACACGCCGGCCTTCTTGCCGGCCACACCTTCTATTCGAGCCATGGTTTTCCCCTTGGTTGTCGTGATGAACCCGCAGCGCAGGCATCTTGCCTGCATCGTAATCGCGGCTCATGCAGCCCGAAAGCCTGCGCCACAGTTGACTTTGCGCTGTACCGTTGGCCTCGGCAGCGACAGCCATGCCTACCCGGACGGCTTCGACCCGATGTTCAGGCTGAACCACCCGTTTGCTACACCCCGGCAGGATTCCTCGAAGCTTGGTAGAAGCACAGGGGCAACAACGAAGAAGCTAGAGGGCTTGTACAACCATCCGATTCTCTATTTGGCGTGGCACAATATCTATGCGATCGCCCAAGACGACAGCTAATTCGCTTCGGGCGCATTCGCAACGATTCGATGCAACCCGGCAAAGAAGTGGTCACCTAACTCAACCCAACACCCAATTACCCTGATGAGAAAGGGCTTGCGGCTTAGAGTAACATGCGTCGGCAGTTCCGCTTCATGGACGATTTTGCAGCGAATGTACTTGTAGAGGAACGTTGCCAAGGTCATCTCTGGAATCTCACCTGGCGGATCTTTGGGTTCTGTACCGGGAATGTAGAGCGTTTCACCTCCCGGCATCAGCATCCTGTTCTCGTCTTGCACGAATGTGCAGAACGCATCGCCATCACGCTTGTCCGGGTATCGTTTCCGGGATGCAGCAGCTATCGCGATGCTATAGAGCACCATCGCGGCTACAAACCGTCCCTCGGTCAAGTTACTTCGCGCATCATCCAATTGAATGCGAATCGACACTCGAACTCCCCCGTCGCAAGCGACCTGTACCTACCTGATTATTGCGACGCTTGCTTGGCCATGTTGTGGGCATGGAACGCAAGGGCTACCCCCGGAAGATTCCAGAGTGCAGCTTCGCCCGGAGTGTATGGCGGTGGACCGGATTCCATCATGGCAAGGCACCCAATCCCGCTAAGAAGGCAAAACGGAATCAGAATCCAAAGGCCCCACATGCGACCAAGATACACGTACCCGGCTCCCCAAAAGAGGAAGTTCAGCACGAACGCTCCAGCCGGGGACTTGCTGGCTCCGGCTTGGCTGCGGGAAGTTGCGGTCGACGCCATCGGCGCGCCGAACAGTTCCCCCGGGACATCGATTGATGCCGCGCAATGGGGACATCCGACGGACGACCCAACCATCTCAGCGGCAACGGACACTTTCCCTCCGCATTTCCAACACAGCATCTGCTTCGTCATGAGGCACCTGAAATCGAACCAAACCACGAACGAAGAAAGTAACGATTTTAGCCGTTCGTGCCATCGCAGCCAACCATTTCGTCTGGAAACCAGACACACTCCGGCTAGGTAGGTCGGGGCACTCTACTTGCTTCTCGCTTGGCCCAAGCAAGCCGCTGGCGCTAACGCATCCCTGTCATTTTCTGTCAAATCCGCCTCATCGTCTGATAACTCACTTGCGAGGTGTATATCTTTATGATATACTAATAGTATCTACTTGAAATAAAAGCCTGACCATGGAAACGAGAGAGCGAAGAACGGCGACGGTTAGCGGCTGGCTGGCGCTGGTCGTGTTGCTCGGTGGCGGCATCGGCCTGGGATGCATGTCGTACCTCGCACTCGGCGGCGCCATCCGGCCGCGCCCAAACGGAGTGTGCTCTTGCAATACGAAATCGACATGTTGAGCGGTCGACCCATCGAAGCAGAAAAGCATCCGGGGGACACGCATGGCGCAGCGTAAGTCGTTTCTACTTCGTTTGCCGCCCGAGCTTCAGGACGAGCTCAATCGCTGGGCGAAAGACGAGCTGCGCAGTCTGAACGCCCAAATCGAATACCTCTTGCGGGAGGCGATTCGTAGCGCCGAAAGAAAAACATCGACGAGGGCGAATCCGAATCGTGATGTGTCGTTCAAAGATACAATCCGCAGATGATTCTTGCGTTGTGACCTCATCCGGTTCTGCGAATCGCCTGCTCCTTTGTGGTATGGTTTGGCGCGGTCGCTTGCGGGGGCACGGCGGCAGCGGTACAAACCGATCATGGCTTCGGTCGAACCCGTCAATGGTTCCGAATCGACAATCGTCAAGCGAATCGGGTTTTGGCTCGGACTATTTGTTTTCGTTGTCATTCTGGTTCTACCCACGCCGGAGGGCATGCGTCGCGTCGTCCGCGATAGATTCGGCGAGGAAATCAATGCCGAAGCTCGCAACGCCGTAGCCGCCGACCCCGTCGCGGAAACAGCGTCTCGCCTACAAGCCGATCGACCCGACGAACGGACGATTCTTCGTTCATTACACCGATCTCGGGGGGAATTCCGCAGCTCGCTGG
>JADFIX010000297.1 GCA_022566435.1 Planctomycetota bacterium | reverse complement strand
GTACTCCGGACCGAGCGGTTCCTGGATCAACAACAACTTACGCGTCGGCGTGGATACTGAAAATGACGTCGATCGTAGCTGGTGGTACGGCAACGGTGTGACCGCTTGCAACAATGCGCCGCAAAACTGCGGCGGAGAGCTGATGATCTTCATTGAGCTGTGCTTCGAGCAAGCGCCGGCGCCGGCAGTTGTGTTTGGTGACGAACTTGATCAACCCTGTTTGACCGATTTGGATTGCCCGAATCGGACGGCCTGCGTCGATTCACCTGACGGCAGCGGGGCGATGTGCTACGTGCCGCGAAACCGGTACCTGTCGTTCGATACCAACTGTCTCAATCAAGGTCAGCAGGTCGCCTTCCGGATCGACCTTTTGAATTCTGAATACTGCTCGGATTCGACCGGATTCGAATCCTGGGTGGGCGAGCCCGATGTCGACGGCATTGCCCATGCCGTCGCTTTCGACCACAGGTGGATCAGCAACATGATTGGCGGCGACTGGCCGGAAATCGTTCACGTCGCCGGCTGCCCCATCGTCCCCGTGGCGACGTATGACATCATCGCCACGAACGTTGTCGGAGATGCCGCAGCCCTGGAATTGCCGACGATTTTTCGGCCCGCGCCGAAGTTCTGGGCGGATTGCGTCGGCCAATTCAACGGCACGAACTGGACACCGCCACAGGGCGTCACCAACATCGACGATGCGGTAGCGGCCATCAAGACCTGGCAGAGAGCTGGTTCCGAAGCTCATCTCTCGTGGGTGGACGTCGACGATGAACAGGTGAACCATATCATGAACATCAACGACGTGTTCATGATTATCCAGGGACTGAAAGGCCTTCCGTATCCCTATAGCTGTCCGGAAAACTGCCCGTAATGGGCGGGTTGGGTTCAGGCGTCTCGTGAAACATGAATTCAAAGAAGTCTTTAACGCGTGACAAAGCGCATCACCAGAAGGAGCGAATCATGAATACGGTAAAGAAAACAATCAAATGGGAAACGATAGGACTCTCAATTCTTACAGCGACTTTCTTGGGCGGGCTGCCGGTGCTCGCGGCGGAAAATGGATCGGATACTCGAATACTGCTCACCGCGGATCGACCTGTCTTGCAGGCCGGAGATCGCATCGCGATAGACGTGCTTGTGGCAGACGTCGAAGACCTTCAAACCTTCCAGGTCATCCTCGAAACGGATGGGGGGGAGCGAGGATCGCTCGAGTTGGAGCAGATCGTAATCGACGCGAGCCGGCCCGGATACGTCTTCGGTCCGGGTAGCGCCTTGGAAGCGACGAATGTGAAAACGAGAGAGGCGGGCGCCGTGCAACTGACGGGCTCGGTGGATGTGACAGAGCCCGCCTTACTGGCAACCTTTCTGTTTCGGGCGTCACGAGATGCCGCGGGCACGTTCACGGTCAGCCTCGCAGGGAGCGAACAAACGTTTCTCCGAAACGGCGGGGCATCGGCGATCGAATGCCGCACCGATGCGACACTCGGCGTGACGATCGTAGACCGCGCAAAAGCGCGTCGAACCGATCGAAAGTAGCTCTTCCGGTCTTCGCAAATTAGCAGACTTGCGATTCAGGGCACGGGCCGCCGCCAGGCGGTCCGTGTTTTTTTCCTGGCAATGATGGCGCGAACGTCGGCGATCAAAGAACCCCGAACTTCACATGCCGATCGCTTCTTTCATCATATCGCGTAGCTTCCGCGTCACCCGCGACTTGGCGGCGTAAACCTGATCGGCCGTGACGCCCAATTCGCTCATCACCCGTTCCACCGGCCAATCACTCAACACGTAGTATTCGAACGCTTTGTATGTCGTCGGAGCGATTCGACCCTCGAGCTCGTGGAGGAAATGCTGCAAGTGCTTACGCTCCCACTCCCGCTCCCAGATTTCGTCGACCGAAGGCTCTCGTTCCTGTGGTCGTCGAAAATCGCCGCTCTTGGCAAGCTGCGTTTTTCGTTTTCTCTGAACGTCGGTGATCAGATTGTTGGTCACGCGGCGTAGCCAGAACTTGAAACCGCCCTTGGTACTGGAGTATTCGAACTGCTGCATCTTATCGACGAGCTTGGTCATGCATTTCTGCACGACTTCATCTGCGTCGGCGCGGCTCAGGCCTCGCAACCGGCCGTATCGATAAATCAAGGGACGGTAGATGTTGAAAAACTCGCGCCACGCCTCGTCGTCGCCGGGATCGCGCACCCGTTGCAGCAGGCTGGCACGTGTTTCGGGATGTGCGTGCTTGGTCACGTAACGACCACCGATCCAATCAAAAGCACGAAGATAACACGGTGTCGATAGCCATGCATTTATCGAGCGACTGTGCGTCGACGAGAAACGAGCGTGCCGGCGATCATCACCAACCCAATCATGGCGACCAAGCCCCATTCGGATACCGTAGGAACTACCGATGACGGACACATGTTGTCTTTGATGATCTTCTGCGCACAAGCCACTGCCCGCTCCACGATCCCCCTTGGGTCCTGAAGACATTCCGCGGTATCGCCGGTCGCACAAGATCCGCTAGTGTTGGTGATAGTGAATTGGCCCACAAACCGCGCGTTAGCGCCTTGCTGACTACACGTACCGAGCGAAAACAGTACGACTGCATTTCCCATCTTATCAAGCTCCGGAGTGCAGTTGTCCTGAGGTTTGGCCAAGACCACTTTGGCCCCTGAAACGGAGGCACACGTTGCGCTGTTAAAGACGACATCATAATCGATCACGCCGTTGCCGATCCGAAAAGTCCCCACCGCCGGCGTGATCTCGCACGCGCAATTCTCCGTCCCAACAGAGAAGCATTCATCATTGGCCAGCGTCGCAGAGGACGCAGCCGCCGAAGCAACAAGAAAGATTCCGATTGCCCTCGTGAGGCCTTTGAACAAGCCAAGATCCGATCCTACACGCCCATTCTCTTTTACAGAATTTGATGCATTCATGGTAGAACTCCTTCGCCTCGACTTCATTTGTGACCAAGACGCCCGATGGGACGTCACGAACAGATTCAGTCCCGGAAGCCAATGATACAGGATTACATGCCGAGCTTTCAATAGCCCAAGAGGACAAACCGTGTTCCAATTCCCCGTAGCCGCTCGACCCGGTCAGATATCGCACTACCTCGAGCCACCAACACCGTGGGCGACTCACCGCGAAACCCGCCATTTGAAACGGCGCCTACGGCGTTCTTGCCCGTCTTGACGTGCGAGACTGGCCAATTTGACGTATCGCCGGTACTCTATCGTGGCGAATGCGCTGTCCTGCTCGTCGGTATCATGACGTCACCGGAACATTCGGCGGCGCCCCCATTCGCGGCAGCTGCGAGCCACGCAATGACAAATTCGCGGCGGTCACCGACCGTCAAGTCCGGCGACAAGACGCAACGAAGTGTCGTTCAAAAGGACACCTCGGCGACCGGGTGTCGCGGAGAACCGACGAATGCATGACGACCCGGCCAACGGCGAAACCGAAGGAGACGGCTCGTCCGCCGCCTCGAATGAGCGGTTTCTTGCGGCGGCCAAGGATGCCCACGACGCGCCGGAAAGCACCTATAGTCCCTCCAACCACACGTCTCTACCGGATCGAATTGGACAATA
This sequence comes from Planctomycetota bacterium, assembly GCA_022566435.1. GTDB lineage: Bacteria > Planctomycetota > Phycisphaerae > UBA1845 > UBA1845 > JADFIX01. The sequence continues at coordinate 2,366 of JADFIX010000297.1, read as the reverse complement.
CCGAATCGTATCGGTGCTCGGCTCCGGCGGTATGGGTACGGTATACGAGGCCGAGCAACAGAACCCCCGCCGCGCCGTCGCCCTCAAGGTGGTACGTGGCGGTCAGTACATCGATCAGCACTACGTACGTCTGTTCCAGCGCGAGGCGCAAACGCTCGCCCGATTACGTCATCCCGATATCGCGGCGATTTACGAATCGGGGCGAACGGAAGACGGCCAGCATTTCTTTGCAATGGAACTGGTGCGCGGTTCCGTCCTGAACGCCTACGTCGGACAACATGAACTCGACTTGCGGGCGAGAATGGAAATGTTCGGCAGAATCTGCGACGCCATCAATTATGCCCACCAACGCGGGGTTATCCATCGCGACCTAAAGCCTTCCAACATCATTGTGGATGCCGAGGGACGAGCGAAAATCCTCGACTTCGGGCTTGCCAGGATAACGGATGCGGACATCGCCGCCGCGACCATCGTGACCGAGCTCGGCAAGATCCAGGGTACGTTGGCCTATATGAGCCCAGAGCAGGCACGAGGAAACCCGGACGAAATCGACCTTCGTAGCGATGTCTATTCGCTAGGTGTCATTCTCTACGAGCTGGTCACCGAACGGCTCCCCTACGACATAGACGGCAGCGCGTTGCACGAGTCCGTACGAATTATCTGCGAAGGCCGACCGCGCAAGCCGAGGTCGCTGGCCCACCAAGTACCGTCGGACGTGGAAACGATAATTCTCAAGGCGATCGAGAAAGAGCCGGCGCGGCGGTACCAGAGTGCTTCGGCCCTTGGCGAGGACGTTGCGCGTTTTCTCACGAATCAGCCGATCTTCGCCCGCCCGCCAAGCACTTTGTACCAAATTCGAAAGCTCATCGCACGCCATAAGGCTCCATTCGCTTTTCTCACCTTGCTTGCCGTCTCGATCATGAGTTTCGGGATATGGAACCGAGTTTTGTACTATCGTGCAGTTGATTCTAGACAACACGCAGATCAGAAGGCGGAAGCCACCAGATATGTGTGCGAAATCCTGAAAGACTTGATTGAGGCGTCGGATCCGAACGCGCGCGCCCAAAGTAATAAATCCTTACGGCAGATCTTCGGAGAGGGCGTCAGAAACGTGGAAGAGAAATTGCAAGATCAACCCGTAGTACACATTGAACTTCTACATTCAATGGGGAGCGTCTTCAAAAATCTCACCTACTACGATGAGGCTGCAGAGTTCCTCAAAAAGGCGATCGAGGCCCGTCAAACTTGGCTCGGCGTGGAAGACAAGGAAGTGGGCGATATGTATCGCGAGCTGGGCATCGTCTGGAAGAAAAAGGGCGACTACGTGAAGGCACAGCGGAATCTAAGTAAGGCACTGAAAATTCACCGGATGGTGGGCGGTGATGACCTCCGGTCCGTGGCCAAGGACTGGAGGAATCTCGCCGCGCTGTTTATCGAGTTAGAAAGATTTGGCGATGCGGAATCCGTATTGGAGGCCGCACTCACGGCGCTCCGGCGCCAATTGGATGACGAAGACGTGCAGTTTGCTTATACAGCCGAAGTGGTCGCACGCCTTGCAAACGCTCGCGGTGATTATGTTGCTGCCGAGCGACTATGTCTCGACGCTTGGAATACCAAGCGTAAGGCGCTCGGTGAAAAACATCCTCATGCCGCGAGCGCATGCGGTGAACTGATCGATGCACTTCGCGGACAGGGCGCCTACGTCCGCGCCGAGGCACTCGTACGCGATGAAATGAAGGGAAAACGTAAAGACCGTGAAGAGGACAATGCCTATTCGACGGCTTCATCCGTCAAACTCGGCTCCCTCTTGGCCGACAAGGGCGACTTTGAAGGCGCGGAGAGAATCCTTCGACAGGCATTGCGGCGGTTGAAAAACCACGGGAAATACCGCACGCGTGTCGGGGCGATTGGCAATCTCGAACTCGGATTTGTCCTGATCGAGACAGGGAATTTGGAATCTGCCGGAAAATGCCTCGAAAAGACGGTGGCGTACTACACGGACAGAGTGGGAGACGGTCATTCGATCGTAGCAACTGCCAGGCTCGGTCTAGCGCTCATTGCGTTGGAGCGCGGGAACGCCGAACAAGCGTCAAGTATATTACGGGATTCAATCTCCGCGCTTATCGCCGTCTTACCGGAAACGAATTGGTGGATTTGGTATGGACGGAGTATCCTGGGCGAGTGCGCCACCAGCCTTAAACAGTATGAAGAGGCACAGCGATTGCTCTTGTCGAGCCATGACGCGATGAAACAAATTCGCGGACCAAACGACCGCTACGTCCAACGCGCGGCGGAGCGTGTCATTTGTCTATTCGAGGTGACGAACCAATTCGAAGCCCTGACGGAATTCAAACGATCGCTGGATC
>JADFIX010000296.1 GCA_022566435.1 Planctomycetota bacterium | reverse complement strand
ACGCCTCGCGTACCGGTGAAAAGGTACCCGTGATGGACCCGGCCTGAAGAAATCGCGTTGACCAGTGTGGTTGCAATCGCCTCTTGCCCGACGATCTCGTCGAACGTTGTGCTGCGATACGTACGGGCTAAGACGCGATACGACATCCGGGCTTCAACTCCCGTGCCGGTGTTTTCAGCCTGGGCGGGCGGGGCTTCGGCGCTCATTGACGGCCAGGTGATCCACGGCACCTGAGTGAATCAGGTGGGCTGCTCTGTCTCCAGCCTGACCCGTTGTCTGACCCACCCACTGCATGGGACCTGGTCGTCAATAACCGCCGATCGGAAATCCCACGGCAATGTTTTCGAAGACGACCGTTCGGCGCCCGGGGATCATAACATCTTTTCGCCGCTCTTACACCGGCACGACGCAGGTTGTCAAGTCACAAAGAAAGGATGGGGAGGCCGCAAGACGGCTTTGGTCCGTGTCGTACCGCGCCTCCGGACGGCCCCGGCACTCGTTTCGCAGAGAATCTGTGGAAGACGGTACTAGCTCGTCGGGGCGTCGGACAAAGCGAGGTCAATCGCGGCACGTTCTTTTTCGCCGAGATTGAGGGTCGCCACCGCCTCGCGCGCCTGAGTCGTCATCTTGTTGTACGTTCGGCGGAGCACGCGCGACATTTTCTCTTCGTCCCATTGGTCGACATATTGCCCCAGTTTCGTTTCCAAAAATACGAGACAATCCGCGTCTTCGAGCGCCAGGGCATCGGCGTCGGCCGGCCAAGCCGCTCTCGTGATCAGCCTGCATACGGTGTCGATCGTCTCCGTCCCATATCCGACATCGGCGAGTATTTTCTCCGCCTCCTTTGCGTGAAGCTCGGCCAAGGCCTGGCGCCATTCGTGGTAGGCCGAGGTGGTCATTGCGTAGCGGTCTCGCGGTATCGCCCAGCGTCTAAGGGTGTGTGATCTCGTTGCCAACAAAAGCGTTTCCGATGGATTCTCGACGAGCTTTTGGACCCACGCATAAACGCGCCGCGCGAAAAGAAGCTCCTTGGGCAAAGCGTCGCCATCGACGATTTCGGTGCGGGGATCCTGTTCGTTGACCTTGTCGAATTCTTCAATCGCCGAGTCAAACCGCTCGTCGTTTTTCATTTTGAGGCTCCCAATCCGATACTCTTGGACCTTCCGGCGGCGACCACGGAGACCGTCAACGTCGTCGCGCCGATCGCCTTAAAATAGTACCACTGCCCTGCTATTTCGGCGAATAGAAGTCGCAAAACGCAACGACGGCGAGATTCGCTATGGATTACGTCTCCGAATCATCGCGGGGAGTGATTCAAAGCCCGGTGGGTAAGTGATTGTCCGCGAGATCCGCCATCGTGACGTGACACAGCAAGTCGTGGATGATCTCGTGTACTTGATGGGCGAGATCTTCGATGCGGCGCCGATCGAAATAATCGCAGTAGGCCGCCGGATACTCCGATCGTGGAACGGAGCACGCCGTCAAGTGGAAGGGCACAACGATCGCTTCGATCACCTCTACCACGTTGACCTTCTCCGCGCTGCGAACCAGTGTGTACCCGCCCTTTATGCCCCGTGAAGACGCGATCAGCCCCGAGTGGGCAAGCTGATTGAGGACGTTCGTCAAAATGGATAACGGGATCTCGCGACGTGTGGTGATGTCCCTCGCGCTCACTCTTTCCGGTGCGCGGTCCGCCAGCTCGGATAGCGCGATCAGAGTGTAGTCAAATTTGCGTGTTAACGAGAACACGCCCGAACGATCCTTTTTTCTTCAGACTCCCGTAGACAAACGCGGCCGCGGTACACGAGTTACTGGAGCACGATATCCGCGTCCAAGACGCCTCGTAATTTGTCCAAAGCCGAGTTCTGAATTTGCCGTACGCGCTCCTTGCTAAGCCCGAAGTCTTCGCCGATCTCCTTGAGAGTTCGTCCCACGCCTCCATCAAGGGCGAATCGGCGTGCGATCACCGTCGACTCACGATCGGTCAAATCGCCGAGGTTCAGATTCAATGCACGAAACAATCGATCGACGCACAACTCCAAATCTCGGTCGACACGGACCGGCGGTTCGTAATACACTTCCGTTCCCATCGGGAACAGACCGCGATATTTCGTAGACTTGTTCGTCAAGTGAACGAATGAGCGCATGATGGAATGACACGCGTACGTGCTGAAGCGAAACCCACGCCAGGGGTTGAAGCCCTCTACGGCCCGGGTCAACGCCAGCAACCCTTCGCTGCGGAGGTCCTCCCAATCGCGGTGGTCCGAATGAAACCGGCTCAGCGTGGAGTAGGCCAGCCCCAGATTACGCTCGACGAGATGATCGCGGATGGTCTTCCATCGCACCGCCCAGCGCAAACGTTCGCTTGCGGAAAGTTGGTCTTTGCGTGCTCGTCTCGTGGCGCGATACGCGCATGTATGCAGCGCTGCAAATAGTTCCACGTCACTCGTTCCGTTTTCAGGCGGGTTGCCCTGCAAAATGGAACCGGCCACACCCTCGGCCGCATCGGCCGCCTTTCCCGTTCGTATACGGTGACTGGGCGCGTAGCGAAGTCGCGCAGGTTGTCCGTTGATGGGATTGCGAAAGTTGTCGAGCGTTCTTGAGATCATCCGTTTCTTCCCGAAAAACCACCACTGCAATCCTCGCCGGATCGGTGCCTCGAATCTCCTATATAGCACCAAAGTGGTTAGATTTCAATAACCAATGCTTTTATTTGTTATAGAGTGTTCGAATGAAGTGTGAGACGTAAAAACGAACTAAATCACCAAGTATGGCCCGTCTTGCCGCGAAATTGTGGCGGTTCTCCGCGATCAACACACTTTTCGACGGGTAAGCTGGAAATGTTCGCAAACGCACAAAATTGGCGCCTTGCATCGAATTTTACCTAGAATCGCATCGCGTGTCCGCCATCGAACGGTGGGTCCTCGGGGTCGCTTGGGTCCTCGGGGCCAAAAACATCGAGCCATTCCCGAGCTTCCTCGGGCGACACCACATCCGGTTTTTCGGGTGGCGCGGTTTGCGCCTCTTTATGCGGCGCCGTGGGAGGAAAGAGCGTCCCGATGTAGGTCGCCGAATCGCTGTGCTTGCAGCGGCGTAGCCCAGCCTCATGGCGAATCGCCTTATCGGTACTCACGATGTACAGCAGCGACGGGTCGGGTGCCGCCCGGACCATTTGGACGATGATGTCGTCCGCCGTTTCAGGGGCGCTGAAACGGACGGCTATACCTGCCGGCTGCATCTGTTTCGCCATGCCGCCTTTCGGCATGGGGCCATCGAACACCAGCGTGACCCGGTGATGCGAGCTGCGAGCCCAATCACGGATGAGTCTGACCATTGATTCACGCCCGATATGCGGGATCGGAGCGTGTTCGTGCATGGCGTGAAGGAGATTGTTCCCATCGATAATCACGTGTTCAGGCATCACGAGAAGTATGCCACATTACGTCGCACGTGACGACCCACCGTTGCGGTGGGGTGGGCGTTCGCTCGATTGAACTTCGGGTCCGATGTGCTAGTGTACTTTGATCTCAGGGGCCGTAGCTCAGCTGGGAGAGCGCCTGGTTTGCAACCAGGAGGTCGGCGGTTCGAGCCCGCTCGGCTCCATTGTGACATCTCAGTGATCCATCGGAATAGACAAGGTCGTGGCTGACGGCAAATCGGTGGTTTCCAGGACGCGAACGCGGTCCGGCGGCAATCTCGCCCCAGGCCCGCCGACGTGAGGCTGTGGCGATCCTCAATGCAGAGGGCACGACGGGGGACGGCAAAGCGTTGCATGGGGTGAGAATCGGCCGCGACTCGAGCGCGGAACTCGCCAAGCTGGAGGCGTTCTTTGGTTTGACCCCAGCGACAACGTATTAAATTCTCGTCACACCGACAACCTCCGAAGTCGTATCAGCGAAGCTGCGGCGAAGGCGGCGGCGTGGCGTAATGGCGGGCAAAACAGGCTGTAGCCGGAAGCAGTCAGAATCGGCGTGTGTGGCGTCATCTCGCCTCCGGTGGGGTTGGATGCACCTACGGAGGCGAAGTATGGCGCCTACGGCACGAATAGGCGATGAAACGGATTTCTGTTGAATCGTCGACGTGGTTTCGGTATGCTGGATGTTCACTGATTTCGCGCCCAGAAAGTCAACTCGGAGGCGGGAGGATGAGATCAAACCGCTTGATTTCTGCGGTAGCAATCGTCGGGCTCACGGTACTGTCCACGAACGCGCACGCGTTGGAACCGACCGTCAATCGCCCCAGGGCCGTCCACCCGATAGGCGGTTCCGCGGATGGCGGCGACCGTAGCGGTCCCCCGACAGGTTCGGACGCTTGTCCGGCGGCCAATGTGGGTGTGCTCAAATACTTCGGTGGAACGATCGCCGGTAGCACGATCGGCTCGATGGACGACTTCGTGGCCGGTTGCGGTAGCAGTGTCGGCGGCCAGGACGTCATCTTCGAGTTTGCAGTCGATCTTCCAGGTGAGTGGGCGTTCGATACGTGCACCGTTCCTGCTTGCTGGGACACGACGTTGGAAATTCGTGAAGAGACCGGCGGCGGCTGCCCCGGTGATTTCGTGGCCTGTGACGGCGACGGTTGCGTTTTTTTTGCTACTACGAGTCCTTTGTGCAGACGTTCCTGAATCCGACGGCCACCTACTATCTGATCGTCGACGGCTGGGGCACATTTTCCTATGGCGATTTCGCGGTTACCTACGTGAACAGGCTGCCGATTTGTGTTGACGATGCCGACTGCGGCGACGGAATTTTCTGCAACGGTCCGGAAACCTGTAGCAGGGCGACCAGCTTATGCGTGCCCGGCAAAGGTAGCCCCTGTACGACGTACGAGGGTTACACCGCGCCGTGCGATGTTGAAACCGACTCATGTGCCAATGTCGAGCCGGATTCCTGCTTAACCTGGATCGCGGGCCCCGCCGCCTCCCATGGTACCTTCCTTGAAGCCCTGCACTGTCCGGATCTCGCTTCCTGGGTGTTTGACGACGTTCAGGGTAGCCACCACACGACCGGCGTGTTGGCTTTCTACACGACGCCGGTTTTCGGTACTCCCTTTATCGCCGGCGCCAGCCCGCAGGGTACGTCGTTTTCGGTGGACCAGGCCCTTTTCTCCGTCGAGACGGGAACGTGTAACCCGGATGCCCAGATCGCCGGTTCGCAATGCACCGGCACCGCGACCATCGATCGCAATACGCCGCTACACGACTTACCGTGCAGCGGTACGATGCCGCTTTTGCCGAACAACGCCGGCGATTTCAATGTCTGCGAAATTGACTTCTTCTTGGCCTGGCGAACGACTGAAAATGGTGCCGGTTTTCGATTTGCCGGTGCCAGGCCCGAAGTCGGTGGCCCGGCCGGCGCGGACGACTTCGGCGATAGCGTGTTTTGGCTCGAAGACTGTCCCCCAACGGGCACGTACAATGCATTCACCTCCGCGACAGGCTTTCTCAACTTCGCCACGGCCGTGGTTTGCCAGAAGCCGGGAGGTGCGTGCTGTGCGCCTGACGGATCGTGCTCGCTCACGTCTGAAACCGATTGCGCCGCAATCGGCGGCGGCTTCGGCTTTACCGGAACGATTCACGGTACGGACGGCGGCTGTGGGGGTGACCCGGACGGAGACGGACTCGACAACCGATGCGGCGACAACTGTCCGGATGAATTCAACCCCGATCAGGATGACGCCAACGGCGACGGCGTCGGCGATGCCTGCGTTCCGTGCCTCGGCAGCGACGGCAACGCGCCGGGCGCGCGCGACGACGACGATGGCGACGGCGTGCTCAACTGCAACGACAAGTACAACGCCGTCGACGATGCCCTGTTCGGCCCCGAGTGCGAGGGCGCCATACCGACGACATCTTTGTGGGGTCTGATCGTACTGACGCTACTGCTTCTGGCGGGTGGAAAGACATTCTTCGGAATTGGTGCCAAACGGGTCGCGCGTTTTTGATATGCAGGCCTGGGATC
>JADFIX010000295.1 GCA_022566435.1 Planctomycetota bacterium | reverse complement strand
TAATCGGATTTGGTGCCGAATCACTCTTGCATCGTCGCAAGGGGTTTCATTTTTTGCTGGAAGCCCTCAAGCGCCTTCGGAATACACACGCTGTGTTGGGGCTTACGTTCGGCAACGGTGTCGTTCCTGTTGACCAAGGGTTGCCCGAAATCCGATCGATCGGATTCATCAGCAATCCAGAGCGCCAAGCAACCGTCTACTCCGCGTCGGACATTTTTGTGATGCCGTCGTTGGAGGACAATCTACCTCAGACTGGCGTCGAAGCGCTGGCCTGTGGCACACCAGTGATCGCCTTCGACACGGGTGGCATTCCCGATTACGTAAAGCCCATGGAAACGGGATTGCTGGCGCGGCTCGCCGACACAGAAGATTTGACGGCGCGGATCTCGTGGCTAGCTGATCGGCCTGAACAAAGGACACGGATGGGTGAAGAGGGACGCAAGTTGATTGTGCGCGAGTTTCATCACGAAACTCAGGCAGCAAAGTATATCGATCTATATCGCCGTCTGCTCAAGGGTCAAGACAGCCGGTCCATTCAAGCCGCCTGAGCCCCATGCTGGTGCTTGCGTTTGACTGCTTCGACAAAAAGCGAATCCGGCTTTCGCACACACCAGCCACAACATCCAGCGCATCCTGTTTCGCTCAATTCTTTCCGAGTAGGTTGAACACAAGCACATTGCTTGATCGAATTACGCGGCTTCACTTCTAACTGTGGGGCGTTCCAAAACGACGACCGAGTCTCTTTCGAAGCAGTCGAGATCGATTGTCTTTACGACCCAGCCGGCGGATCGACAAATCTCCGCCATGATTTGTTGGTTATTGCGCGGCCACCAAATCTCATCGTCCGGTTTGTCTTGGAAATCACCCGGCACGCCCATGCGTCGATGCCAACCATGTTGATCAAGTTTTTGCCAGTCAGCGTATTGATGAATCGCAATCCCACCGGGCTTCAATTTGACTAATGCATTAGAGAGGATCTCCTGCAAATGTTCCTGATTTTGATGGCACAAAACTCCGAACGACCAGAAGATGTCAAAGTGACTATCAGGGACGCTGTTGAAGCTGTTATCTTCGGCGTGAAAGCACCGCAGCCGGCCGTTGTACTGATTGGGGTCTAACCACTGAGTGACGTCTTGAAAATCGACCGTGTGCAATTCTCCTTGAGGAATGCAGCTCAAGATAGCTCGACTCCATGAACCGTATCCCGGTCCTAATTCCAGCACTCTTGAATCCGGGCGAACGCATTTGCCGAAGCTCTTGCCAAAGAATCGTCGATAGGAACCGCCGATGCTTCGCTCCTCTTTTCGACGGGTTTTGTTGGGAAAAATCGACAAGATGTTTCCGCTTTGGTAGCCATAGGAGAATTCCTTTTTCAACCAATTCATGGTTGGCATGATGATGTCTCTTTCGTTTCAAAAGGCTAAGCCGCTTGCGGTGCAAGTTCTGTATCACTTGCATGAACTGCAGACGGGGGTTTGACCGCTTCCATGAACAGCGAATCCGGCTTTCGAACTCGACCGCCAGTGGTGTCAAGTTCAAAGTTCACAAAACTCGCTATGCCGCTCTCATTCGGCAAGCAAACATTGATTTGGTCAAATCCTACGACTTCAAGTAGTTCGTGTAGTGAGATTCGGTCATACATCCACTGATGAATTTCGCCAGATTGGCGGAACAGTCCTTCCTTGAATGCGCGATATCCAGCCCGGCCGGCAATGAGTGTGGCGGCAACAAGAAGCAATCCGTGTCGCATCTTTTTTGCCCGCTTGCGCAAGCGTCGCATCGAGATGATTGGACGCCGTTGTCGCTTGTTGCGTTTGACGTGCTGCCTTGTTTGAAAAAGTTCGTCACCGACGCGAGATTCAACGAACGCGCGGTTCTTTAGGCCCGGCTCGCGCGCAAATTGCTGCATTTCGCCACCCGTGTGACAGCGTACCATTTGGTCGAATAGCTCGATTCGCATCCAACGTAAATTCGCTTGCATCTCTTCATTGGGGCGCTCCGAGTCATCAATTGCATTTACATAGGCACGCGCAATGTTTTCCAAATCAGGCACTACCACACGGAGGATGCCGCCTGGCTTGAGAACTCGCCAGCACTCCGTGATCAGTTTACGGCCTTCTTCCTGCGAAAGATGTTCAAGAACATGTGAGTGGTACACGGCGTCGCACGTTTGATCGGGAAATGGCAGCCCTGTCTGCAAATCATGCTGGATCACGTCTGGCAGGTGCGAAACCAAATCCAGGTTTACCCAGTCAAGGTGTGTGCGATTACCGCAGCCGATGTTTACGAGTCGCTTGTTCGTCAACTGTCTTTCACCTATTTCGCCGATGTAGACTCTCTGTGGTCGGGCTTTTTGTGAACTCCACATAGATGCTCTGGCCGCGCGCAAATCGCCGCACGCCCGCGTAAAGGATTCCGCGCATGGCAAGTTTCGTGAGGCCGTTAAAGGCCAGCTTGTGCAGCAACGATCTCCGGCCGAAATGGCGTGCGTAGGTCGAGACAAACGGGCGTACGTGGTAAGAAGCAAGCGGTTCCATCTTGACCGTCGACAGCTTGACCGGGAAAACTCGTTCCAGCGCCTTCAGCGAACGAGCGGTCCACTGCGTCATGTGGTGGGGCGGCATGTCCAGCAGGTTCCATTGATGTTGCAAATAGCTGTCGTGGTTGGGCACGCAAATCACCAGCGTTCCCCCAGGACGCAACAAGTCAATCGCGGACGACAGAAATCTGTGAGGATTGGGAATGTGCTCCAGCACCTGAAAAGCGCAAACGACGTCGAACTGTTCGGCGTGGGTGGCGGCCATTTTCTCGACACTGATAGCTTGGACGGGGATGCCCTGTTGTCGCGCAAACCTGGCGGCCGTCTCGTTCAATTCGATGCCGATGGCGGAGATGTTGTGCTCTGAGTTGAGTCGACGTACAAACGCACCTTCTCCGCAGCCGATTTCTAACACTTTGGCTTGTGGCCCAATGTCAGGGATCGCCACATCGTGTTCCCACTTGCGCGGGTTGTAATACCAAGGAAAGTTCGAGAGTTGCCGATAGAATTCACTGTTTCCCGCCACGTTAATCGGAGAAAAGAATCGGAGCGACGATCGGTTGCATTGAAAGAGTTTGATCTGGTCAACGTCGTGCAACTGGGACTCGATGTCGATCGAAAAGTCACTGGCCCACTCGCTGCAAAGTTGCTCGCGCGGAATCGATTTGACTAGCCGAACGTCGTCGGTTTGACAAAGTGGGCAGAGTTGACTTTGTGTTGTTGCGATCATGGATTCGACTTGCGACAGATAATCACCGGATAAGCCCCCAGCGACCCAAGAATCGTTCCCGCTCCACGATGATCCTGGTGTGGCTTCCCTCCGCCACCACCGTGTCGCCCTGCACCGCCTCGAGGGCGAACTCGAGGGCCGCCCCATCTGTGGCCTCCACAACGGCCGAGGCGGTCACGGTCGCCCCGATCCCCGACGGTGCGAGGTGGTCGATCGAGATGCTTGCCCCCACCGAGGTCATGTCGTCGGGAAACTTCCCGGCAAGGGCTGCGACCGCTGCTTGCTCGAACAATGCGACCAGCCGGGGAGTCGCCAGAACGGGCACGTCTCCGCTGCCGAGCTCGATCGCGGTGTCGGCCTCGGCGACGGTGAGGCTGGCTTGGCCGGTCAGTTCGGTGTCGGTCGCGAAGGGTTCGATGTTGCCGAGCGTAGCCACAGTCTGGCGCTGCAATACGGGATCAGGTGTCTATTTTGCGAGTCAAATCTGTAATTAGGTAGGTCCTATTGGCAACTGGTAACTGGCGATTAACGACCCAGGACTCGCGACTCGCGACCCGCGACTCGTGACTCACTTCATCGACCGCATGGGCGCCGTCGTCGTCTCCAAGGGCCCCCGCCGCCTTCGCTTCTTTGCCGATGGCTGGGGGAACTCCGAACACGTCACCGACCTGTCCCTTCCCACCGAGCCGCCCCAGCCGGTAGCCATCGAGTGGGTACACGACTGGTCGGGTGACGGGCTGGCGACCTCGGTGGGGGTGTTCGAGAGCCCGCTGGCTGAGTCCCTCCCGCCGCGATCACGACTCGCCGTGGTCACCCGCGTCGCGCCGGGAACGCCAACCGGCAAGACCGTGGTCCTCATGGCCGCGTGGAACGAGCACGACTCGAAAGCCCGATTCGACATCGCCAGGCGGCTCGCCCAACGTGGCATCGCCAGCCTCGTCATTGAGAACCCCTATTACGGGGTGCGGCGGCCCCATGACGGCCAGCCGATCCGAACCGTCGCCGACTTCGCCAGCATGGGCTCGGCGGCGATCGCCGAGGGACGGGCGCTGCTGGCGACCATCCACCACAATGGAGAGACTGCGGGGATCTCCGGGTATTCGATGGGCGGGAACGTCGCCGCGTTGATCAGTGCCACCATGCCCTTCGCGGTGGCCAGTGCTCCGCTGGCCGCCGCCCACTCCCCGGCGCCGGTGTACCTCGACGGGGCACTGCGGGGAGGGATCGCCTGGGAGGCGCTCGGCGGCGAGGCAACCGCGGCGCCGGTGCTGCGAAGCCTGATGCTCCAGGCGTCCGTCCGAGCCGTGCCTGCCGCCGACCACACCCGGCACGCGGTGATCGTCGCCGCCGTCTCTGACGGCTACGTGCCGAGAGAGTCGACCGAGATCCTGCACAGGCACTGGCCGGGTTCCGAGGTGCGGTGGGTCACTGGGGGCCACGCCACCCTGCTGTGGTTCCGCAAGCGGGTGTTGTCGGACGCGATCGTCGACGCCTTCGATCGGATTGAGAGCGCCGGGTAGCCTGGAGACGGGTCCTCGATCGGACGTTCGGTTCAGCTTGTCGACTGGACGATCAAAGACCCCTCATCGGGAGGTGGGCGTGGTTCAATTGATCGCATATCTCGGCGTGGTCACGGTCGTCTATGCGCTGCTCTCCCGCCGTCTGGGACGAAGCCCCATCACCGGACCCATGTACTTCGTCACGGCCGGATTCCTCGGCGCCACCGTTGGTGCATGGGACCCGCTCGAGGGCGTCGGTGTCTCCACCATCTTCGAGATCACCCTGGGACTGGTGCTGTTCACCGAGGCGATGAAGCTGCGGTTGGTGTCATGGACCGAGGACTTCGAACTCGCCACCCGCCTCCTCGGGATCGGCATGCCGTTGACGATCGCCGCCGGTGCGCTTGCGGCGGTGGTTGTCCTCCCCGACGTAACGCTGATCGGCGGGGCGATCATTGCCACCGTCCTAGCGCCGACGGACGCCGCCCTCGGCCTTGCCGTCGTCCAGAATCCCAGGGTCCCGAAACGCATCCGCGAGGCGCTTGCGGTCGAATCCGGGCTCAACGACGGCATCGCCCTCCCTGTGCTGTTGTTCTTTCTCGCCCTGCTCGCCGCCGAGGAGGGAACACAACTCTGGTCGCTGTTCCTCGAGGGAGTCGGCGTGGCTGTTGTCGTGGGCAGCCTCTTCGGTCTCGTTGCCGGATTCGCCATGAGGGCGGCTGCGGCTCGAGGGCTGATGCAGGAGCAGTGGCAGCAGATCATGGTGGTGATCGTGCCGCTACTCTCCCTCTTGGTCGCCGATGAGCTCGGCGGCAGCGGCTTCATCGCCACCTTCGTCGCCGGACTCGTCTTCGGTCATCTGATCCAGGGGATGGACGAGTCGGTCGCCGGCTTTGCCGACGATCTCGGCACCGCTCTCACCATGCTGGCCTTCACGCTGTTCGGCGGCGTCATCCTCGCCAACAGCATCGACGCTTTTTCCCCCGCGACGATCGTCTTCGCCGTTCTCACCCTCACGGTGGTGCGCATGGTCCCGGTGGCGATCTCCGTGATCGGCACCGACCTCCGCTCACCGACGGTCGCCTTCGTGGGCTGGTTCGGGCCCAGGGGGTTGGCGTCGATCATCTTCGCTGCGGTCGTAGTCGAAGACGTCGGTATCGACCAGGGCGAAGTTGTCGTCGCTGCCATGG
>JADFIX010000294.1:4308-5989 GCA_022566435.1 Planctomycetota bacterium | reverse complement strand
GCGATGATGATCAGTACCGTGACTGATTCGTGCGACTAAGGAAGAAGCACGAATGAGCGGCCCGCTTGCAAACCGCGGAATCGACATGGTCGGCATACCCGCGTGAACAGGGCATCGACCGGCGGCTACCGTGTACGTGTCGAGTCGGAGTCGGATTTAGAGTCGCCAGTCTCATGACGCTTGTCGATATCGCGCAGCATCGAGCGAATGTCGCCGAATCCGCCGATGGCCACGACAACGACCAGCCCGGCGAACGCGACCACGCTCACCAGAAGAATGACTTGCCAAAATATTTCCCAGAAGCTCATTTTCGTTTCGACCCTTCAGCCTCGCCGGACACCTCCCCGCGATCGGGAAACAGAAGCGACCCGGCAATCATCGCCACTACGCACGCGGCGACCGCGGTCAGTCCGACACGATCGGCCGTCAGTTTCTCCTTGAACGCCCCAAGACCCAGCATGTCCCGGAAAATCTCCAGCCCCAGCAACGAGCCAAACCCGCAGGCAAGCGACGCGTAGGCACCCACCGAACTGGCCCGCCGCCAGTAGATCCCGCCGACCAAGAGCGTGAACGCGCCGGTGAAATAAATCGCGCCGGTGACGGCCATGTAGTCCCACATGTCCTGCTCGAGCGGATACCACAGACTCCAGACGAGAAGAAAAATGCCGATCGTCACGATCAGCAAGCGAGTGATTTTGAGGCGGGTTTTCGTGGTGATCGTATCGCCGGTCATCGGCCCGATCACGTCCTGGGTGATCACCGAACTCCAACACAGCAGATAACTGTCGCTGGTGGACATGAAGGCGGCCAGCATGGCGGCGGCCACCAGACCGATCAATCCGACGGGGAGAATCTGACTGAGAAAAACCGGCATGGCCGAAAGCGTCGCGTCCGGCGACGGCGGCCCGTCAGCCGGAAAGAACACCGTACGAAGCGATTCATGCTGGGTCAAGAACACCAATGCGCAGATCCCGAGAAGATTGGGTATCAAGAATCGGATCATGAATCCGATCGACGACCAGATGTAGAGGCGTTTCACCACGGCCGTGCTTTCGGCACTACACGCCCGCATGACCGCCGTTTGCCAGATGGCACAGGAAACCAGCCCGGCCACGAAGATTTGCCACATGACGTAGCTCGGCCCGAACCCGTCGCCGTGGAAGGGGTTGAATCCCGCCTCGCCGTAGGTATCGCGCACGGTTGTTAGAATGTTGGTCCAGCCGAGGTGATTGACCGCCAGCACGCAGGCCACCAGCATGCCGACCGATAGCACGATGAACTGAATGTAGTCGGTGATGACCACGGAGATCATCCCGCCGAGCGTGGTGTAGAACAGCACGAGCACCAGCAGCACAGTCATGACGATATTGAGTTCGAATTGCGAGGTCATCCCCGTCAGCCCGGTGACGAAAACGGAACCGGCCTTGAGGAACAGGCCCATGTTCAGGATGCCGGCCAGGGCGAGGATCGCACCGCCCATGACGCGAACGCCGCGCGAGAAGCGCCTTTGATAGAACTCGGGGATGGTCATGACCCCCATTTCTCGCAGGGGTACGACGATGAATCCGGTAAACCCGACGATCAGGGCGACGATGCCCGCCACCAATCCGATATGAAACGCCGCGAACCCGCCGGTGAACCCTTTTTGTGCCGAGTACATGACGGTGATCAGCCCGAGTTC
>JADFIX010000294.1:0-4298 GCA_022566435.1 Planctomycetota bacterium | reverse complement strand
GCAAGCCCGTGGGCAACGACTTGATGCAAGGAGTGCTGACCCTGCCCACCATCAAGCTGATGGAAAAATACCCCGACGATAACCCAATCGAAGGTGGTGAAGTTGGACACGTAACCGACGGAAGTTAGATCCATGCGGCGGAGCATACGCGCGGTGGGGCGTCTGTCGAAAAAGCTGGCTGTGGAGGGCTCGGGCCTGCCGGTTGGAAACCCCATTTTGACTCGCGGTTCGCGTCAAAATCTGCTCGACGTTGCCCAAGTCGTTGTAGTGGTAATAAGTGGTGGCGATGAGGCCCGAGCCGTTGAACGATACGGCGAATCTGAGGTACGTCGTATCGCCCGGACCCCATGAGAAGATTTCGTCCACGTAGGTATGTACGTCGAACCGCCCGTCCAGTGCGTTGGTTTTCTTCGTTCGGTAACCGCCTCTATCATCTCAAGCGAGACGCGATCGAATAATCGTTTTCCCCACCTTACCGCTTCGCTCATGAGGTGGGCTACCTAGCTTACAAGCCGGAATACGACAAGCATCGCTTCGTGAACTCGGTCAGGAACCAGTTGTACTTCAGTTCTACGGATATGGACAAGATCGCGGCGTTTGAGTACGATTCGGACAAAGGCGGAAACGCCTTGCGAAGCGGCCAAATGAATTGCGTTATCAGTTTAGAGGATTTTTCGAGGTTACCCCCGCTGAGAACCTCACGCCGTCGACGCGTGTCTGGGAAAAACCTTGAATGGCGTGCCTAGACAAGGATAGCGATGCAATTTGCAAGGCCCGCGGCCGTTTACGCGCGAAGCGCAGCAATCCGATGTAACGGCGTAAGCTTGGATTTCACGGGAACAGAGACAGTTCGTTGTACGAAAGAGGAGGTAAAAAGCCATGTGTTTTCGCCTGACGACAAGTACGATCGGTTTGTCCATGTTGTTTCTGGCGTCCGTTTCCGGCCTGCCGCGCGAGGCGCGCGGTGCCGGTCCTACGGTCGTAGACTGTTATAGCTTTGCCGGCCACAAGGACATTGAACACTGGTTAGTTACGACACCGTCGCAGACATTCCTAGCGACAACCCCTTCTCTGCCCGCCGGCGTGGGTGATCCGGAGTTTTTGTCAATTACGGCGCGGACGGGAAAGGGTGAAGTCGGCTACAATACATGGCCTTTGGATACTCCGCCCAGTCCAGGGTTTGTTCATATCGGCGCTTGGATTTCCATCGACAACCCCGATCTCGTTGCTCCAACAACGGCTACATTTTTATCGTTCGGTCCGAACGACGGAGACGACAGCGATATTGCTTTGCGACTTTCGTCAGACGGTACTGGATCGAACCATGTGCTGCACATTGTGGATGCGGAGGGTATCGACGTAAGTTCGTACAATGATTTTTTCACGGATGATACCTGGTATTGGTTGGATCTCTATTACAGAAGAGCCGATGCCCCCGGAGGGTTTGTTCTGCTTTACATCACTGAGGCCGGTAATGACATAAGGGATTTGATCGACGCGTTCAGCGGGGAAGATTTTAACCATGGATCATCGTCGGGCGGACACGCGATCCAATTAAAAGGGCAGCCTTCCCCCTCAAACTTTCCGTCTAGTTTTCGTTGGAAGAATCTGATTATCGAGTACGGCATTTCGAATCCAACGACCGACGGAGGATTGTTTCGTATGTCTTCGTTGATGTCCGTTCCCTACAAGTCGGGAACCGTATCGGATGTGGGCGGCGATCTCCTTAGCGGTGATTGGGACAAGGTTGGTGACGGGCTCTTGAATACGGTTGCACAATATGCCGCCGGAAATAAAGGTGGCATTGATGTGGATGACGACACGGCGCATGGCGTGGCGGGCCCGAACGGTCAGTTCGGCCCCGCTGTTGACGTCATTGGCGCAAGTTGGGCAATGATGGGCCGTGATTTTGGGCCATCTGGTTCGGTGGGGCTCGTCTACGGCAAGTACAATGGTTCGACGCGAACAACAACGGACACGATTTTTTCCGACTGCCTTCCGTTCTGTAACGCAAGCGTTTTTCTAGCCGGCGGTGATTGCCTAATTCCTGACACCGACGAATGGTTCGTGATTGGCGGGAATAACGATAATGTGGCGGCCAATTTGGATCTGAGAGAGTTGCGGACGTTCTTCTTTACGAGTTTTCCGTATGATGAGGTTGAAGTTGGGGGAGGTCAAGAACTGAATCTCGTCCTCACTCCAAAGGGTCTTGGTCCGACGTACACGACGGACGATGTCACCTACGACATTGGGGCGGACGAAACGACTGTCACTTGTGAGATAGGCCAGAACTGGTTTTACAGTTACATGATCGGGGAAACGCTCTACTTTTTGAGCGACCCGACGACCGCCCAATACACCGTCAAGAGGATCATTTGCCCTGCCCGTAACAATGTCGTTCATGCCGACGTGACGTTTACCTGGATGCCAAGTTCAAACCGCACCAAAGTCACTCTTTCCGGCGAAGCCGAGATTGACCTGAACGCCTGGAAGGTCGAGTTTGAAAGTACGGGGAACATTTACGAGCTAGAGTCCGTCAAGGGCCCGACGATGTTCTTTATCGAGACGAACATCACTGGAATAGAGCTCGACCGCGGATTCTACGAGTGGAATCATCCTCAAGACATCACGTGGAAGTTCACTGGGGCCAACATCGCGCAAATCACACCCGTTCTCGACGAAACGCTTATCGAAACCTCGGCGCCGCACGGGTTGGCGAATGGTCGAGTTGTCGTTCTTAATGGCGTGATGGGAATGACGGAAATCAACGGTATCTATGCCACGATTCAATCCGTAGCCGACACAACATTCACTGTCGACATTGACTCGAGGGGCTTCGGCACTTACCAGGACGCACCAACGGATAACTATAGGTCCGACACCGATAGTGACTCAGCCGCTAAGATCGTAGTCGGCGGACCCGTCACGGAGACGGGATCTTTTCGGATCACTGGGGAGGGCGACACTTACAACGCGGGATCCAGCATCGGAAACCATAGCAAAGAGCGAATTCTCAAGTGCGGGATGGAGCTTGATACGACGCTCAAGAAGCTGTGGTCGTGGATGCAGTTCACGTCTCAAGACGTTCAGGATTTGACGGGTGTCCTTGTAGACGGCGCTCAGTTGAGATTGACAATATCGAACACTTCCTACCTTCGGACGGAATTATTTGGAAACAACGCAACGAGAAGTGGATCGGTGATCGACCTATGCACTGATGGACCAGACCTGTCTAGCGTCAATGTCGCTACCATGCTGAGCGGAACGGCGAACGCCACCTATGACGGGGTGAACACGACAATCACTCTTGGCGGAAGCCCAGACCTCTCCGGCCTAATCACCGATTTCGGACATGACTTGCCATTCATCAGGCTGACTGGTTCGACAGGTCAACCCCGAGAATGCCAATGGTGGCCGATCACCTCGGAAAACGATGCTGCAGACACGGTAAACGTGTCGCCGGCACCGACAGATGTTCGGACGCAGTCCGGCGTGGACTGGACGATCTGGGACCGCACGCCCGACATTTTCTATGGCGAAGGACTGACTGGCGGAAACTTGCCCGGACTTCCGTGTTCCTACTTCACGATCGAGGACAAGGTGACCACGGAAGGAAGCGAACAGATCACTCTCGGCGCTGTTCCCAGTGGCACGTTGATTGGACCGTGGAAGATCAATCCTCCAATCGGAAAGATTGGTCTGGTACACGCGGAACCTGACCTGAACTTTCCCAGTATGGCTTACCCGGGTGGTGGAAGTAGTCCGCCTTCTAGTGGGGGAGAAAATGGATGGCTAAATCAAGGCGGTGACCATCGTGGAATGGATCAGTATCTTAACTCTTCCTACACGACAGAAGTCTATTTTATGATGGACGGGAACGGGACGACTTGCATCATCGGTGATTCCAGCAATAGCAATATCGCCGGACAGACCGCGGCTCAACAAGAAAGGGACTTGATTTCGTTATTGCAACTTGGAGTCGACGAAGGAAATCAGGCTTTCGCGTTCATGCTCCGGGGGTACAACCAAGCGTGGGCCGGCATGGGCGTTTACTATGGTCCGCCGGGAGAGTCTTACGCTGAGTACAAGAGTAGTAGGGATCTGGATTCTTCCAATCATCCGACGCTCACTCTCACGATTCTCGCCGACGAATGATTCCGGGCGAGCAACCGAGTGCTGGACGGGTGGGCGGGTGGCCCATACCTGAAAGAGACTTGGAGTCAAGCGAATTCTCCGCAGAATATGCGCGCGCCCGTCGCGCGATGGTTTTCTGTTCTGTTGATCGCATAATGACGATT
>JADFIX010000293.1:5304-5990 GCA_022566435.1 Planctomycetota bacterium | reverse complement strand
GTTCATTCAGGTGCCGTGGCCAACCTGGTCGTCAGTAACCGCCGATCGTCGTGCCCAAGACTCGAGGCGCCGGCGAACGGTTCGAACCGTCCGGCAATTCGGGGCGGGCGCCGGTTTCCCGCGTGGTTCGGGTGAGGCGAACGATCGCCTCCGTGTGCCCCGGCACGCTTGCAGTGGATAAGAAGGTCAAAATGTCCTATCGCGTTCTCGCACGAGCCTATCGCAGTCAGACGTTCGACGAGGTCGTCGGTCAAGAAGCCATCGCGACGACGTTAAAGAATGCGATCAAGGGCGGGCGCGTCCATCATGGCTACTTGTTTACCGGCACGCGCGGCGTCGGAAAAACCTCGATGGCCAGGATTCTTGCCAAGGCCCTCAACTGTCTGTCCGCCGACGAGCCCACCCCTACGCCCTGCGGTACGTGCGAGTCCTGTACGTCCGTGGCCGAGGGCGAGGACGTTGACGTCGTCGAGATCGACGCGGCGAGCAATACCGGCGTAGACAACATACGCGAACTCCGGGCGAATGCGGCCTTCCGTCCCGCCCGCGCGCGTTTCAAAGTGTACATCGTCGACGAGGTCCACATGCTGAGCACCGGGGCGTTCAACGCCTTGTTGAAGACACTGGAAGAACCGCCGGCACACGTGAAGTTCATTCTCGCGACCACCGACCCGCAAAAGGTCCCT
>JADFIX010000293.1:0-5294 GCA_022566435.1 Planctomycetota bacterium | reverse complement strand
TGCCACCATCCAGAGTCGGTGCCAGCGTTTCGACTTTCGGGCCATAGACGCCTCCGACATCACGAAACACCTGCAAGAGATCGTAAAGGCAGAGGACATGACGGCCGACGAGAGCGTGCTCCGCCGAGTGGCCCGACTGGCCAACGGCTCGATGCGCGATGCCCTTTCGCTGCTCGACAAGTTGCTCTCTTACGAATCCAAGCACCTAACGCCGGAGATCGCCGCGGATATTATCCCGCCGCCGCATGACGAATTGGCTTCCGCAGTGTTCGAGGCCGTCGGTCGACAGGACGCCGCCGCCGCGCTGCGGTCACTCGACGCCGCTCTGCAGAGCGGTAGGACCATTGAACGGTTCTGCGGTCATCTGATCGAGCATGTTCGTACGCTCATGCTGCTCCGCGTGTGCGGCGAGGACACGGATCTTGTGGATGCCACGGAACAGGTCCGCCCCGACCTGATCGCCCAGTCCACAGGTTTCGATGCCCCGACGTACGTGTATATGATTACCATGCTGGAAGAGCTGCGGCGCAACGTGAAATTCAGCGGCGCGGCGCGGGCGCTGATCGATGCGGCCGTCGTCAGGCTGGCGATGAGTCAGCAGTTCAGCGACATCGGCACGATTATCGACCAACTCGGCGGTGCCGAGAGGACATCCACGATCGATACACAGGGCAAGGCGACAAAAAAAAAAGTCGCCGGTGAGGCCGGGCTAGCGACACCGCCACCCAGCGATTCCCGCAAACATGAAGGACAGCCCAGTGGGTCGACCGAGGAAAGTCCGCACGCGGGAACCAAGACCACGCGGCGGCGCGGCGGCGCGGCGCCGTCATCCTCGGGCGTAAGCTCGAAAGCGTGGAATCGGGTCGCCGGCGATCCGCTCGTCGAACGCATCCGTTCTGCCGTCGATGGGACGCTGTACGACGTACTACCGGGCAAGAATTCCGAAGGCGGTGATCCCCATTCGAGCGAATCGGAAGAACTTGCCGAACGAGAGTGATCGAGTACGCTCAGTTCGAATCTTATCGCTTTCAAAGGAGGCGCGAATGTTCGGAGGACTAGGCAACTTGACGGGCTTGCTGAAGTCGGCCAAGGAAATGCAAGCAAACATGGCGAAGATGCAAGCCGAACTGGCCACGCGGCGTTACGACGGCGACGCCGGCGGCGGAATGGTCAAGGCGACCGTCGATGGTAAGGGCACGCTTGTTGACATCAAGATCGAGCCGAATGCGGCCAAGGACGTCGAACTCCTTGAAGATCTTGTCAAATCGGCAGTCGGAGTCGCCACGGCGAAGTCTCAAGAGGCACTAAAGGGCGAGATTTCAGCGATGACCGGTGGCATGAATATCCCCGGTCTGACGGACATGTTGGGTGGCGGGCCGTGATGGTGCCGCCCTTGCGTAGGCGAGTCGTGGATGAATTCCGAACCCATTGAATCGTTGGCCCGCCTCAAGGAGGCGTTTCAGAAGCTCCCCGGTATCGGTCCGCGTAGTGCCGAGCGTTTGGCCTTTCACGTGCTTCGCGAGAAGCGCGACTATGCCGCGTCGTTGGCCCAGGCGTTGCTCGACGTCAAAGACAAAATCATCCACTGTGGCGTCTGTTACAACCTGACAGAGTCCGATCCATGCCCGATCTGCGCCAATCCGCACCGCGACCGGAACGAAATCTGGATTGTCGAACAGCCGAAGGACGTGATCGTCTTGGAATCCACGGGGTTGGTTCGCGGAACGTATCACGTGCTCATGGGTCACATCGCGCCACTCGAAGGCATCGAACCCGAGGACCTCACCATCGACGCCTTGATCGAGCGGATACGTCGGGGCGAGGTGCGTGAGGTGGTCATGGCGCTGAATCCAACCCTCGATGGAGACGGCACGGCGCTGCACATCCGAAGCCTGCTGAGCGACTACGACGTCACGGTGACTCGCCCTGCGCGGGGTCTCGCCGTTGGCTCACAGATCGAATATGCAAGCCTTAGCATGCTGGAATCCGCCATTCGCGGACGTACGCCGCTGTAGTCTCCTGGAATTACTTTCCGCCAGAGCAAGGAAGTTCGACGGCAACATGATATAATACGTCATGTCGCGTCGTGGATGGGAGGCGACGATCGCCGTTTCGCGAGAGGCTTACCGACACGTGCGGATGGGTGAAAATTGATCCGACTGGCAGGCAAGGTGTGTCACAGTTTCTTTCACAATCGTTGACTCAGAGGCTGGCGTTGGAACAGCGGCTCACGCCGCAACTCATCCAATCGATGTCTATCCTGCAAAAAACCGTTTCTGATCTGGAAACGTGTGTCAATGAAGCGCTGGAGAGCAACGCCGCCCTGGAAGTTGCCGAGCCGCAAGAAACCCCATCGGACGCCGACGGTAGGCCGCCTAATGACGGGCAGGCCGACACGGCCGAAGACAGTTCGGGCTTCGCCCGCCTGGATCGATTCTCGCGAGACTACGATCTGGATGCCCAAGAGCGCGCGCCGTTCTCCTCGCGACGCACGTCGGCGGGTTCCGATCGCGATCCCAAAATGGCGGCGATCGCCAATACCCCCGGTCGGGGAATAAACCTGCACGACTATCTCCGTTCCCAATGGTCCTTGGTCGAAACCGATTCGAACATCCAACGCGCGGGCGAGGCGATCATCACCAGTATCGATCCGGACGGCTATCTTCGTATCTCCTTCGAAGAGGTGGCGGACAATTCTCGCCCACCGCTAAGTGTCGAATCCGCCGAAGCCGCCTTGCCACACATTCAATGTTTGGATCCGGCGGGGGTCGGTGCGCGCGATACAATTGAATGCCTCTTGCTTCAGTTGGACCGCATGCCCGGAGACAATTCCGTCGAACGCACTCTGATCAAGAATCATCTCACTGACATCACACACAATCGCTTTCCGCTCGTTGCTCGAAGCACCGGCTATACAATCGGCGAGATCAACGAGGCGATCAAGGCGATGCGTTCGATGCTCTATCTGAATCCAGGGTTTCAAGTGGGCGATCGCTCCGTTCCTGCGATTCGCCCCGATGTGATCGTCGACTACGCCGAGACCGGCGGCGGACTCACCGTGCGTCTGACCCGCGGCAACACACCGGCGCTTGGCATTCGTGACGACGTACTCGAAATGGCGAAGTCTAAGACTACGCCCAAGGAGACTCGCGATTTCGCACGACAACAGATCGAGGCGGCATCGGCGTTGATCGACGCCGTCACATTTCGAAAGAACCGGCTCTTGGAAGTATCGAGGGCGATCGTCGAAAAGCAACGGGATTTCTTCGACATAGGACCGGAGGGCCTGCTGATTTTTCGTATGAGCGATCTGGCGATCGAGCAGAGCTGCGATCCGTCCACCATAAGCCGCACCGTCGCCGACAAATACATGCAGACACCTCGGGGCATTTTTCCGCTGCGATATTTCTTTACCGGCGGCACGGAAACGGATGACGGGAAGAGCATAGGCTGGGACCGGGTGAAAACGCGCGTGCGCGGATTCGTCGACGCCGAGGACCGTACCCACCCCCTCAGTGACGAACAGATCGCGATCATGCTCAAGAAGGAAGGAATAGAGATTTCGCGGCGCACCGTCGCCAAGTATCGCCAACAGCTCGACATTCCCAACGCTCGCCAGCGCAGGCAGTTCTAAACCGCAGTTTCGAGGATCTAATAGAGACACTTTTGAGCGATGTGTGAAGAACGTAAGAACCACAGTCACAACACGGTGAGGATCGGACCGATCGAGTTCGACGTACCCATCGTCCAGGCCGCACTCAGCGGCTACAGCGACCTGCCCATGCGTCGCCTTGCCAGGCGCTACGGCGCGGTCTACACGCTGAACGAAGTCGTACTCGACAAGGTTGTCATCCAAAAAGGAAGGAAACGAAGTCAGATCCTTTCCGTGACCGACGACGATCACCCGGTCGGCGGGCAGCTCATGGGGTCGAATCCGGAACAATTCGGACCGGCGGCCTATGAAATGGCGCAAGCCGGATACGACGTGATTGACATCAACTTCGGCTGCCCGGTCAAAAAAGTGCTGGGGCGTTGCCGCGGGGGGTTTCTTCTGTCGCAGCCGACCGCCGCGTTGGACATCGTTCGTCGCGTGTTCGATGCCGTTCAGGAAACTCACCCGGTCACCGTCAAGATGCGCCGCGGCATGGACGACTCGGCGGAAAGCGAGCGGAATTTCTTCGAAATCCTCGACGGGGCGTTCGCAATCGGTGTCAGCGCGGTGACGGTCCACGGACGAACGGTCGCACAGCGATACATCGGCGCCAGCCAATGGACGTTTCTATCTAAGGTCAAACAACACGTCGGCGATAAGGTCATCCTGGGCAGCG
The DNA here is from genome assembly GCA_022566435.1 of Planctomycetota bacterium. GTDB lineage: Bacteria > Planctomycetota > Phycisphaerae > UBA1845 > UBA1845 > JADFIX01. The sequence goes on along the minus strand of JADFIX010000293.1, from coordinate 966 downwards.
GTGATCTGTTCAGTGCCGAGGCCTGCATGCGCATGATCCAAGAGACCGGCGTCGACGGGGTGACCGTGGCCCGAGGCTGCATCGGCAACCCCTGGGTCTTCCAGCAGATCCGCGACCTCCTGGCCGGGCGCGAGCCGGCGTCGCCAACCCTCTCCGAGCAACACCACGCCATCCTGTGCCACTGGCGTTACGCGATCGAATGCCACGGCGAGGCGGCCGCCGTCCGGAAGACGCGCACCCACGCCATCAAGTACGCCAGCCACCACCCCGAGCCCATCCGGGTGCGGGACGCCTTCGTCGGGGCACGGAACGCCGCCGACTTCCAGGCGGTCCTCGACGCGTGGTACTCCTCCTCAGGGTATTCCTCTTCAAACGACCGCGTCGGCGAAGAGACCGTCCGCTGACCAGCTCGCGAACCAGCGGGTCACGTTGTCCCCCCCCGCTGGAGCCGCAGCGAGCGCCGTTGCGAACGGCTTCCCGTCACACAGCGCCGAGAGCACCTGGAACATCGGCTTGGTGAGGTCCGCGCGCCACACCCGGTGTTCCTTCCGGTAAACGGCCAGGTACGTGCTCTTCCGACCGGGGATGCCCGGGTCCTTGTCGTCGTACGCCGCCTGCAGGTAGGCGTTGGCGGGATAGCTGAGCGACAGCAGCTGCACCGACGGGTTGGGGACGAACACCACCCGTTCCCACGCCTCGGGAGCCAGGTCCGACAGCCGTGTCAGGTCCATCGGCTCGAAGTGCGGGGCGTCGAACGCCAGCGTGACCGCCACCTCGATCCGCGCCCGCCCGGTGAGCACCGCCGCCGCCCAAGCCATGAGCAACAGCGCCACCCCCGACGCCATCACCGTCCAGGCCCACGCGTCGACGGCGGCGAACGGCAGTGGGGCAAGGACCACGAGGACGAGAAGCGGCCAGAAGATCATCACCCGAGGCAATCACAAATCGCTTGGCCGGGGAGCGGTT
>JADFIX010000292.1:1262-6003 GCA_022566435.1 Planctomycetota bacterium | reverse complement strand
AGTACGATCAAACCCCATTGCGATATCGTCGGTATGGCACCCTCGCATTGCGGTGCGAACACGGCATCGTCGACGCCGTTGCACTTGTCGTGGCAGTTGAGCATGCCGTCGTCGTCGTCGTCGTCTTGCGCGCCGGAAGCGTTGTCGTCGCTGCCCGGGCAAATGTCGCATTCGTCCGGCACACCGTCCAAGTCGTTATCAAAACGGTCATCCCCACCGGGACACAAGTCCGCGGAGTCACACACGCCGTCGCCGTCCGAATCATCGTTCGGATCGATCGGACACCGATCGCACCCGTCCCCCGCGCCGTCGCCGTCGCCGTCTTCTTGACCTGGATTCGGTACGGTGGGGCAGTTGTCCACACCGTTGCAAACGCCGTCGCCATCGTCGTCCTTATCCGCGTCGTCGGCCTCACAAGCGTCACCCTCACCGTCGCCGTCGCAGTCTTCTTGATCGGGGTTGTAGACGTCCGGGCAATTGTCGCCGCAAAGAGTGTCGATTCCGTCACCGTCGGGATCACCACCGCAGGCGCCCGGATCGTTGTTGATCGTTCCTGTACCGCCATAGGTGCCACCGACGGCGGCGCAATCGGTTTCAGACGTGAACGAGCACGATCCATCAGCCTCACAGCACGTACCACCCGGCTTCTGGCAAACCCGGGCATTCGCGAAGTCGGATGTAAACTCGCGTGGTGGGAAGGAGAAGCTCTTGTAGACGCCCGTCGGCGGACAGACTTCGAGCCAAAGCACGCTCCCGCCGAATTCGTCCGCCCCGGCAGGACCACCGAGCATGGGCTCGGCACCGGCGATGTGCATACCGGCGCCATTCTCAATCGTTCGATAGGCCAAGAAGAAGTCGATTTCGCAGACATTGAAATCGCCGGCGTTGTTCGGCAGGAACGGCATCGTACCGCTGCACGGCAAATCTTGTGGCGGCGAACCAGCCGGATCAACGGTAGCGATGACGGTGCATTGCGAACCGGCGATCTGTGCATCCGGGTTACATGTTCCCGCCTCGACGGAGAACAGGGCCTGATCCACCGAAAACGGCGTACCCAGCGGGCTAGCGCCGTTGGGCGTCGAACGGGCAATGATCGGCGTGGTGTACAAGTCCAGCAAGCCCGTCGTGTGGTGGCTACTCTGAACGTCGTCAAACACCCATGAAGCGCGATTCGGGCAGTGGTTAGATCCTGGGAAGTAGAAAGGCCTAGCAGCGCCCGCGATCCAGGTGAAGCAGGAATCCGGCTCGACACATGAGCCGATATCATCGTCGCACGGCGCGGCGTAACCCTCATACGTCGAACAGGGATTCCCGCCACCGGGCAGACATTCGCCGATTGCCACGTCACAGGTTTCTACCCCGTTGCAGAAAGACCCGTCATCACAATCGACGTCGTCCGCACAACCCGGCACGATCAAACTGGCGGTGACCGTGAAGTCACCGTAGGCAAACGTGCCCCAGCCGTCGACGATCAAATAATACGTCGAACTGGTACCCAAGAACGCAAACACCCCCGCCTCGTAGTTGCAAGCAAAGCAACCGTTGCCGTCACACTCGACGAAGTCACCGGGGCATCCGCCGCCGGTCTCTTCGCGGATTTCCAACACCGTGTCCCAGCAAGCAGGAACCGTGCAAGTATCGAGGAACCACCCGCCTGAAAGATCGACTCTAAACTCGAAGATTTCATCTTGGCCGCCGTCATGGCTATTGCATCCGGCCTCGAAGTCGTCCGTCGAGCCGATCGTACTACCGACGATCGTGTCACCGCTAGAGAGCGTACCGACATTGGTCGCCGAGCATGCGTCCGAAGCCGTCAGGACACCGCTGTGGTCACCAGCATCCGCGGGACCGTCTATCGGGTGAACGGCACTGATAAGTTTGGTGGGCGGTTCCAACGCGGGCGCGTTCGTGGACAATACCGTGAGCCCGGCGATTGCGACCGCATAAATCAAGCGTTTTGATCTCATCCTCCCGCCCCCTAGTTGGCTAGTCTGCTACGAATCTCCGAATACACAGCATACCGAAACCACGTCGACGATTCACCATAAACCCGTGTCGTCGTTTATCCGTGCCGCATATGCCGATTCTCGCCTACCCTATTCCCGGGTTTCGCAGGCATGTCGACGGAGAACGGCTCGCGACCCCATTGCGGCGTGCATCAAGAACGCGCGACCCGTTCGGCACGGATTCCAAAGAATGTCTTCCCACCCGCCAGAAGCAGTAGCGTTAGTACGATTAGACTCCATTGCGATGTCGTCGGTATGGCACCCTCGCACTCCGGTGCGAACACGGCGTCGTCGACGCCGTTGCATTTATCGTTGCAGTTGAGCACGCCGTCGCCGTCGGCATCGCCCAACGCACCCGCCGCACCGTCGTCGCTGCCCGGGCAAGCGTCGCAGTCGTCCGGCACACCGTCTAAGTCGTTATCGAGTCGGTCGTCCGCGCCGGGGCATTGATCGACGGAGTCGCACACGCCGTCGCTGTCCGAATCATTATTCGTATCGAACGGACAAGGATCGCAAGAATCACCCGCACCGTCGCCGTCGGTGTCTTCTTGACCTGGATTCGGTACGGTCGGGCAGTTGTCCACACTATTGCAGACGCCGTCGCCATCGCTATCGCCATTCTGATCTGTGTCGGCCTCACAGGCGTCACCCTCGCCGTCGCCGTCGCAGTCTTCCTGACCGGGGTTCGGGTCATCCGGGCAGTTGTCACCGCAAAAGTCGTCGACCCCATCACCATCGGGGTCACCGCCACAGGCGCCCGGATCGTTGTGAATCGTTCCCGTGCCGCCATAGGTGCCACCAACGGTGGCGCAATCGGCCTCGGACGTGAGCGCACACGATCCATCGGGCGCACAGCACGTTCCGCCCGGCTTCTGGCAAACCACGGCAAAGGCGAAGTCGCCCGGCAGGTTTTCGTCGTCGTCGAAGAAAGTCGGCTCAAACACGCCTGTGGGTGGGCAGTCTTCAAGCCAAAATACCCTTACGCCGAACTCGTCCGCAGCCGCGGGGCCACCGAGGACGGGGCCGTTGCCGGCGATTGCAAATCCCGCACCATTTTCCGATGTGCGGTAGGCCAAGAAAAAGTCGATTTCGCAGCGGTTGAAGTCGCCGGAATTGTCGGGAAGCGCCGGCATGGTGCCGCTGCACGGCAGATCGTGCGGCGGGGCGCCATCCAAATCTATGGTCGCAACGCCGGTGCACTGCGAACCGGCGATCTGCGTTTCCGGGTTACATGATGCCACCTGAGTGGTGAAGAGGGCCTGATTCACATCGAATGGGCGACCTATATAGTTGTCCTGGAATGGCGTCGAACGGGCAATGATCGGCGTGGTGTAGAAATCCAGCACGCCCGTCGTGTGATGGCTACCCTGCACGTCGTCGAACACCCAGGTCGCAGTGTCCGGGCAGATGTTGGCTTGTGGAATGTATAGGCCGCTACCGACTGTATCCGCCATCCAAGTGAAGCAAGGATCGGGTTCGGCGCATAAACCCAGAACATCGTCGCAAGGCGCAGTATAGCCTTCAAAAGTCCTACACGGGTTTCCACTACCCCCCAGGCACTGACCGATAGCCGTATCGCAGGTTTCCGCACCGTTGCAGAAAGACCCGTCGTTGCAGTCGCCATCGCTAGCACAACCTGGAACGTTCAAAGTGGCGGTGATCGTAAAGTCGCCGTAGGCAGCAGAACTCCAGCCGTCGACGATCAGGTAGTAGGTGCTCGACGGTACCATAAACGCCGACACCAACGAGTCGTAGTAGCAAACATTGCAACCGTCGCCGTCACAGGCGACGAAATCACCGGGGCAACCACCGCCGGTTTCTTCACGGATCTCCAACGTCGCGTCCCAGCAAGCGGGAACCGTGCAGGTATCGAAACTCCACTCGCCTGGAACATCTACACGAAACTCGAAGATTTCATCCCGACCGCCGGCCAGACTACCGCAACTAGCCACGAAATCGTCCGCCGAGCCGATCGTGCTGCCGACGATCGTGTCCCCACTGGAAAGCACGGGCACGCATGTGCCGACCAGGTTGCAGTTGTCGGCGGTGCATTCACCGACCTCGTTGCAATCGCAGATGTCCGGGCAAGGATCCGCACCCGAGCAATCCGCGTCCGGCGTGAATCTGCGCGGCGAAGGAAGAGCATCGCATGCCTCGGGCGTGATACCGTCCGTGCAACCGAAGTTCGGACCGATGCTCCAGCAGCACCTACCCAAGATGACGCAATCCGGGTCGCCGCTGCAATCCGTATCGCCGCAGTCCGTGTCGCCGTCGCAGTCCTCGTCGATCCCGTCCGTGCAGTCCGTCTCCGTCACCGGAGGCAACCCACAGTCTGCGCTGCAGCTGCACTGGTCCTCGCCGGGATCGCAGGATCCGTCTGAGCAGCACGGAACGATCGGGTCGTTCACGCACAGCCCAGTTCCCGAGTCGCAGCGATCCATCGTGCACGGGTCCAGGTCGTCACAGCTGCTGACGCAGACGCCGCCGGAACAGATGTCGCCCACGGTGCAGAGGTCGCCGTCATCGCAGACCCCACCCTCGTTTGTGGGAACCTGCTCACATTGCCCGCTGACCGCGTTGCACGTCCCGAGGTTGCAGGTGTCATCGAGGTCTGAGCAGTCAACCAGAGTTCCCTGGCAGAGTCCCGCCGAGCAGGTGTCTAGCTCCGTACACGGCTCGTCGTCGTCGCACGAACCCGAGTTGAAGGAATACTCACACGCCCCCGCGTTGCACAG
>JADFIX010000292.1:0-1252 GCA_022566435.1 Planctomycetota bacterium | reverse complement strand
GGAACACACGAATCGTCCGTGCAAGCGTTGCCGTCGTTACAGTCCGCGTCGACCTCGCACTGAAAAAGCACGGTGATCAGTACGGGAATCAGGTTAATCGGTGTAATGGCCCCCGCGGAGAAATCCGTCATAAACGTGAAATTCTGATCGGCGGAAAAACCAACCGTGTAAGTGCCGTCCGCCCCGACCGGCACTTCCAGGATCAACGTACCGCCATACCAGTTGGTGCCGTCATCGGCTCGGCCGCCCAATTGTGCCAGCGCGGCGAAATTATAATCCAATGACGCCAGAGAAAGCGCGGCCAGAGGGTTCAGCCCGTTAAATACAAAGTCGAAATTCGAAACGCAGGCCTCTCCGGGACAATCGGCTTGCTTTAGGCACGGTGCGCCGTTGGGATCGGGCTGGAAATTGATCGTGCAAAGATTAAGGGCCTGAAAAGCACCTAGCTCGGCGGAGCCCGGCCAACCGAGCGGTGTCAGCGGCGTACCGATGCCGTTGGTGTAGCCCGTTGAATTCACGGTGGCCTGAAAGGCACCGAGAAGCGGGTCATCGTCCTGCTCGGGATCCCAGCCGGACATTTCCAGATGGAGTGTGACCTGTTGTCCGGCCCCCGTCAGGATGATCTCCTGGCCGACGATGTTATAGTTTCCCGTGGCACGCTTGGGAACCCACGCAAAGTCCGCGCCGCGCAACGCGGGCACATAAAGAAACAGCAGCGCACCGATGACCACAGATCGAACGGTTCGGTGGGACAATTCTTCGCCTCCAACTGGCGCCTCGTACGAGTGTTCGTTTACCTGACGACCAGCGCATGTAGTATAACCAGAAGGCGCCTCAAAAAGTATGTTTTCGAACGAAAACCGGGAAAAAAAGGCAAATAATAGCCTGGCGGCAGCGCCGACGCTGCAATCGCTTGATCCGCCGACATCAAAGCTCAGTTCCGCCGTCTCGCGGCGACCTATTCGGCGGGCCACGTCAGCCGATTGCAGCGGAACCGCCTCATCGTACGGGCCCCAGGATGATTTTCCAGGCACGCAATAGGCATACGCGCAGCCTGGCGAATCCGCAGCGGCAATTCAACCAAGAATCCCGTTCATCGCGTGCCTGTGGCGCACAGGCGGTTTCTAGCTTGCCATGTGTCAGGCTTGGCTAAGAATACAAGTTGTTCTCGCGGACGTAGGAGATGACCTCTTCCGGGATAAGGTATCGCACCGATCGTCCCGAAGAAATCCGCCGCCGAATGTCCGTCGCC
>JADFIX010000291.1 GCA_022566435.1 Planctomycetota bacterium | reverse complement strand
GCCTGATAACAACCCACCAAAAGGGGACGTCGCCGCCAACGGTCCGCCTGGAGCTCGTACACGTAGTGGGAGGTCTCCGACGTCGAGGGGTGTGGGAGCCAGGGCTAGGTCGCTACGGTCGGGCTCTCCGTGACGATCGTGCAGGAATCTTGGTTACGACACAGTGTTCTGCCGGTGGTACTCGCCATGGCATTAAGCGCGGCCGCCTGCAACGCCGATGCGGAGCCGACTACCACGACGCTGTCCTGTGATGCTTACGGAGACGAGTGGGCGTCAGGGATCGAGGAGGCAGCCAGCCTGCACGTTGAGGGACTGGCGGCTATCGAACAGTGGGGGGCGGGCGGGCTGTCTCAGGGTGAACTGGCTTCAATCACCGATGATCTTTACCTTGAATACTTCGGCCTGATCGAGAGGCTCGGTGATATCGGTCCACCACCGGAAGGGATGGAGACGACTATACAGCTTGCTCGCGACGCCATCTCTGCGCTGTTCCAGGGCTACGGCCTGGCTAGCAGAGGCCTCGATGACGACCTGGACGAGGCGATCGACCTGGCCGCCGGCTGGAACCTGATCAGTTTTCAGGTGGTTCCAGCACAAACCAGCCCACAAGACGTACTCTCATCGATCGACGGACTCTACTCGGCCGTATACGGTTACGACGGCGTGGACTATACACACTACGTTCCTGGAGGCGGTGACAACACGCTCACCGAGCTGCTTCCCAACCGCGGCTACTGGATTCTGATGACCCAGCCCGGCCAGTTGGTGCTTCAAGGGCCGCTCAGTACCGCCAATATCGACGTGCCTGCGAATACACCGATGCTCATCGGCCTCCCGGGTTTGGCCTATCGGTTCATCAATGACTTGACCACGCAGTATGCGGAGATCGAACAGCTCTCAGGCTACGACGCCCAAAGCGAAACGTGGTCGCTTTACGATTCCGCAAGCCCGCCCTATGCCAATTCCCTTCCGGAAACCAGACCCGGACGGGGATACTGGATCGTCTCGACCACGCCGATGTCGGTTTCACCGCCGCCGGCGGGTTCAGTTTACTTTTATCACAGCAACCTCGTCGGCTCGACGAACATCGTCACCGAGGCATCCGGCAACCTCGTGGCCGAACGCTACAACTACCCCTACGGTCAACAACGCCACGCGGTCGATGCAGGCGGACCGTTTTCACCCTACTACCAGTTCACCGGAAAGGAACGGGACCCCGAAACCGGGCTCCACTATTTCGACGCCCGGTTCTATGTCGGTCACCTTGGCCGTTTTCTGACGACCGATCCCTTCTTTGCTTCCATGCCATCCGAAGCGCAGGAATCATTGAACCAACCGATGATGCTCAATCTCTATGCCTATGCGTTGGGATCGCCGACACGATACGTCGATCCCACCGGTCTCGAGCCGATCGAATACAAAGAGGGCGGTCTCATACTGCGCGGTGAGGCCGAAGACGTCGAAAAATTCAAGAGCATTCTCAAATACCAGAGTTCCAAGTCCAAGACATTCAAGAAAGCCGTGGGCAACATTACGGGCGACAAAGACAACCCGCTGTACCTCAACATCGGGCGCGACAATGCGCCCTTCGTCGATTCATTTGCAACGCAGAGCGTCGACCTCGACGATCTCGAACAATTCGGCGCCGATCCCGATTCGCAGAATCCCTGGCTTCCGACGCAGGGCGAACTTACGGTGCACTTCCTCGTCGAATACAAGGAATCGCAACGACTGCAAACGGAACAGCCGAATCTTAGTTTCCAGGAAAATTTCAACGAAGCGCATAAGAAGCCGTTTGCGCCATACGGCGAGCAAGCGCAATACCGGCGCGACCGGCGCCAACCCGGTCGCATCCTCGATATTACTGCGACACGGTCGAAGGGTCAGCGGGTCACGGCCATCTTTCACCATAGCAGCGGGAACAAGTTGTGGCTCGGCGTCAAACGTGGTCAGATCGAACACAAGATCGTCGTACCGCGCCGGCGCCGGCTCTATGAGAACTACTACAAGCCGCAGGAGAATCTGACGGGTCTCGGTCTGGGCGGCATCGGTGACTAGCTGGTGACTAGCGAGGCTATCTTGGTCCGGTGTACGACGCGAGCGACCCGTTTCGTTCGTCCGACCACGGCGGCCGCGGCGGACAACAACTTGGCACACCAAGAATGGGACCGGTTCGGAATCCCGGGAGGGACAGGTATCCGTTTCACCCTGGATGACGGTTCCAGGAACCTCAGGACGATGCCCGAGGCGAGAATTTCTTCGATTACTGCACGGTCACGTACAACTCGGATATCATGGCTTCGTACCGGGCTGCTTTGGTACGCTCACCCAGGGCTTCGTAGAGTTCGATCATACGCAAAAAAGCCGTCCTTTTGAGGGCGATGCCACCGAGCCTAAGGAACCGCAAGACTTTAATGCTTTTGATCAGCAGATCCTTGGCCTCGTCGAGGTGACCGCTCGCCAATCGGCACGCACCCAGTGCATTACGCGTATATTCCCGACCTACTTGGTGGCTCGGGAGTTCGGTTTCCTGATACTCCGCCAGGGCGTGCAGCAATGTTTCGCCGGCTTCATAGTATCCCTCCCGGCACGCGGCGGCACCCACTTCCGCGAGGCGCAGACCAAGGGAACGATTGCCTGAATGCATTTCTTCGTTGCACAGTTGCTCGATCAACGTCACTGCCAGCCCGGCCATCTCATCAATCCCCTTACTCAGCGAAAATGACGCCCGAAGGCGATTCAGGCGGTATTCGTTTTCGGGGTGGTGCCAGATTCGCGTCCCGCTTTCTATTGCCAGAAGCCTCCGAAAGTGAGCGTGGGCGGCTTCCGTGTGGCCGCGGTCGTGCTCGAAATCCGCGAGCCACCATTTCGCTCGAAGAACGGTCCAGTATTGGGCAAAAGAACTCGGTGTCATTTCCAAGTACTTGTCCAACTCGATCGCTCGCTCGTCGAGTCGACCGGTGCGAAGAAGGAATTGGCCATAGAAAAACTTGTACTCGGCGGCCGTACGACCCAACTTCTCGGATCGCAGTCGGAACAGTTCGTCTGCCTCTAAGAACAGAGATTCGCATTCTGCCGACAAGTCGCGCCGCTGCGACCACGATCCTGGACTGGTTCCTGCACTACGCGGAGGTGATCACCATCACCGGCAAGAGCTACCGCCAAAGAACCAGATAAGCCGCCACGGATCAGGCCTACAAGAAAGCAGGAAAGTAAGACGGACTTGCAGCAAGGCAGTGAAATGAGCTATACAGGAACCAACACCGCTGGCCGGTTTTAACCCGCCCGCCCGCAGCCGCTTTTAGCCTGCCCGGTGACAGCCCCGTCGAAGACCGGTTTCATCGGATACACCGGTTACTGCTTCATCACGTGCCCTACATAGCTTCTGCGTTAGTGCCTCGATTGCACATTTCTGACTTTCCGGATTCCTGCATCTTCTTCTCAAACGACGGTCATGTCGTGCCGTCCTTGCCGCGTTTCGAGCTGCCCTAGAGCTCGGATTTCCATCCGGTTGAGTTCTTCAGTACGGGCAGCTAGAGATGTCAGCTTGACGAGTGCGCTACCCGCAGCAATTCCTTCCCGCGGCGTACCTCTTCGTCGATCTGGGAAAGAAGCTCACGCGGATCTGCCGGTTCGTCGCCCTTGGCAACGGCCTCTGATCGCTCCTTATGCGAGGCGCCGCGCAAACGCCGAGTCAGTCTCGCCTCGTTGATGAGCGCGGACTGACGCTTGGCCACCTCGAGTAAATCACGACTCTTGGTGAGAAGATCCTTTTGTTCCAGGGCGCGGCGGATCGTAATGGCCAGATCGATCTCGTTGCACGGCTTTGTCAAGAACTGATAGACCTTCCCCTCGTTGATGGCGCGAAGCGCTGCGGGAAGCGTGGGGTGGCCGGTGAGAACGATGCGAACAATATCCGGGTAATCCTGGGCCACCCTTCCGAGGAACTCCGTCCCGGACATGCCAGGCATTTCCTCGTCGGAGACGATCAGGTCAATTTCGTTATCTTGCAAGAGTCTCGCGGCCTCCTCAGCGGAATTGGCAGTGAGTATTTTGTACGACTCTTTCCGCAGAACGCGAGTCAATCCGTCGAGAACGTTCGGCTCATCGTCCAATAAAAGTACGGTGTGGTTCATATCAGCGTCTCCGGTTTTTCAGGATCGCGCTACAGCGGGCGATCGACTATCGGCTCGAACGAGCACACGGATTGGCTCGTCAATGTGTCTCTTTCGCGAGAAATTTCTCAAGCGCTGGCACAGCGATGTTGTCACCTCCTGCCCCTTCCCTACCACGATCATTCCATCATCCGTTCTCACATCCTCGGCCAGCGTCATGGAAGCCGTAAGATCCTTCAACCCGACTTCCCGGACCTCGAACGCCTCCTCAAACCCGATGGTCGCTTCCAGGGCTTTCGTTACATCGGGATCGTACCAGCCCGAGCGTTCTCGCAGTTTCACCATCACATCGATGTCGTCGATACCACTCCACTTCAGTGTGTTGTAGTCGAGGGCAACCTTCAGTATTCGAGCGCCAAGCGGAATGTCCTTGCCCGCCACAGAATCCTCCGGCGTCCCGGAGCCGTCGTAGTGTTTCGCCTGGTATGCAATGATCTGGGCTACGCCTTCGAGTCGCGGTATGTTCGCTACGAGTTCTTGGCCGACCGATGGGTGAGCCGCAAGCATCTGAGTTTCATCAGCCGAGAGCTTTCGACCGTGATAGGCCTTGTCGAGCGTATCGGGAGGCACTGTCACGCAACCGATCTGCGACAGCGTGGCGGCAATTGCACCCTCCCACGCTCGCTCACAATTCAGCTCCTGGCACAGTTTCTGCACGAGTCCCCGCGCGCGCGACGCGTGGCCGAACGCGGTGGGATTTGTCAGAGATAGCACATCGCCGAGAACTTTGATGCTTCCGCGAAGGGTCTTGTCGAGAAGCTCCTTCTCCGCCGTGACCAGGCGATACTGTTCGACGCCCGCCGAAAGCGCCCTAGCCAGAGCGTCGGGCGGACAGGGCTTCGTCAGGAATCGGAAAATATTTCCCTCGTTTACTGCACCGATGGCGGTTTCCAGATCCGTCATGCCCGTGAGCATCATCCGGACGGTGTCCGGCGCTCGCTCTCTCACCGCTGCCAGCAGTTTGACGCCATCCATGCCCGGCATTTGCATGTCGGAGATGATGACGGCGTACGGGCCTTGCGATTGGAGGGTGGCAAGGGCTTGTTCCGCGCCGAGGGCAGTGTCAACCTGAAACTGCTTCCGGAGCCCGCGTCGATGAGCGTCGAGCACATTCTGTTCGTCATCAACACATAGGATTTTCTCGGTCATACCTCAATCTCCTCGGAGATGGTCTGTAGGCAGATGTCCCGCCACTCGGGAACTCGATCTGCCAACCCAATCGTGGCCAGGTGTTCGAAATCGAGTCCATCTATCGCGCTGCTAGCTCCGTCTCCTTTTGCGCAATCGTGTTCGAGGGCGTTGGCCACATGGACGGCAGTCACTACGTCGAATGCGTTAGAAGCGCACTTGGCAGGCTGGTGATGAAACGCCACAGCCTCGACGATGGAATCCGGCAATCCCCACAGGCCGAGTAGATAGGCGCCGATCTCCGCATGCGACGCACCCAGTACCTGCTCTTCCGCATCATGCATTGAAATCCTGCGCGTTCGTGCTCTTGCGATGATCCTGCCGTACTCGTCAGGAAGGTTTTGCGCGAGGATCAGCTTGCCCGTGTCGTGCAGTACGAACTCGCGTCATTGTCAGACGAGCACTTCAAAGAGATCGCCTCAATTCGCCGAGCTACGTCGAAAGTGTTCACTCACGTCCTTGAAAAGGGCTGCGCGGCTGGAGATTTCAACGTCGCCGATATCGACACCGCAGTGCTGGCGATCACCTCGCTCGGCATCGACGTCAGCCGCTGGTTCCCAACCACCAGGCACTCTGATCCCAGAGCACTGGCGGATCGGTATACCGAGCTCGTCCTGCGAATGGTGCAGTTCGGCGCGCA
>JADFIX010000290.1 GCA_022566435.1 Planctomycetota bacterium | reverse complement strand
GACCAATGGGTCGATCTGGGGATCGAGCACTCACAGCTGGCCATGCAAATTGCGAAAACGACGGGCACGAAGTAGGCTGGAACTCGGTACTCTCAAGTACGATCCAGATCTGCTGGCGTCGGGCTCGTATCCGCCGTATCTCAAGGCGAGAATCGAGGGCCCTCACGGGCACTTGTCCAATTACGACACCGCGGAATTGCTCGGTGCGTGTCGTCGATCGCGACCGAATTGGGTTGCGGTGGCCCACCTGAGCGAGCAAAACAATACGCCGGAATTGGCGATCGGTGCGTTGCACGATGCGGTGGGTCACACGTATCCTGTTCACCTCGCCTCACGGTACTGCTGTTCAGGAGTCTTGGACGTCTGATTCCGCGGAACTCGCGCCTCTCGATCGCATCCTGTGATATTGTGGAAGATATTCCGAAGTTGACACATGACGGGTGTCGTAGCGCGGAACCTTCTCGGCCCGTCGCCGCGACGAATCCTGAGGGATTCAGTGCCGAGATCGGTCTTGATGCCTGTCGTTCGGTGCTTGTTTCGTAGGTCGCCGTTGGATCAGAGTCGGAACCTGTCGTCGTCTTCGTCATCCTCGTCGCTTTGCTTCCAGCGATCAGCATCGTCCGCCTCGTCCATTTCTCGCTCCATGTGCTTGATTATCTTCTCTTGAAACGGTGCAAGGCGACGGTGCAGCTCCGCTGTGGCTTGATGGGACTGGGAAATGGACATGAGCTGCACGATCTGCCACTTTGCGAGGCACTCCGGTTCCTTGACCGTCGAAAATGGATCACAGGCGAGTATCGGTGAACCATCCGGCGCTCGGCTGAAGAATTCGCAATCTTCGCATCGTAGCATAGTTAAATTCCTCCTACCTTACCCAAGTAGTCACGTTCACGCAGCCACAACGAATTCTACAGACGAGGTTTAGATTCGACCAGCTTCCGAAGCAAGTAAAAATGAAAAAATAAGAGCAATTGGATTTTTTTGCAGTTTTTGACTTGCGTAAAGGGCCGATATGTGGGACATTTAAGGTGTCAGCTAAGGTGTCAGCTACGTTTGAAAAATAGTCCACTTACCGGCCCGTCCCCCCATGGGTCGGTTTCCCCCCAAGGCCCGGTCCACCCCGCCGGGCCTCCTTTTTGCGCAGTGAGCCCGTGCGGCACCTGATACCGAGCAGGGCAAACGCAGAAATCTTCTCGTTTGTCGAGAGTTTCTCGCCAGATACTTACGCAAAGGGCGGGCACATGGCCCGCCCCGGTACGTTCGATTTCCAAATGACGAGATCGTTTACTAACGACGCGTCTTGCGATTGGCCTCAGTCGGCTGAGCGATATCCGCAACCCTTACGGTCGATGCGTTTCTAACTGCGACGTCGATCGGAACCGCGTGTGAGTCCCGCAGAAATGTTTCGCCGCCCTCGTCAAGATTGACGCGAAACACCCCCGCCGCGTCTTTTGATGCACGTACGGTCACCGTAGCGAGATAGGCCGACTCGGCAATGTCTTGTCCGCCGGTCATCTGAATCACGCCGGCGCGTTCGAGAGCATGGTCAACGACAGCCAAGATCTGCGCCGTGCGAAACGCAAAGTTCGGATGCCGATCGTCGATGACAATGTCTTCGATGGTCATCGCGCCACTTTGGCCGCCATCGGTGACCATTTTGAATTGAACGACGGCGAGATCCGACACGTTTTCCACGGCGATTTCTACCTCGAACGTCTCGCCGGGTGCCACGACTTCTTGAAGTGCCTTGGCAGAAATCGTTGGGGCAGCGGTCTCTTTTTGGTTTGCACCGAGGGTCATGCCAACGATGGAGACTACGGTGAGTGTTCTGACGAACGCTTTGATTGTGCTAAGCATTTTCTTGCTCCCTTTTCAATGAGTCCGCGATTCCGATTGAATGTCGATGCAAAGAGCCTCGCGGACCTGAAGGCTCACCGGGGAGACGGACGATGCCGTCTCCCCGGCGCGCCAAACACGCCCCTTGCTACGGATCGGGACACAGTTCGACTTCCGTGCCCGGATATTCGAATCCTTGGAATCCAAGAACCAGGACGAAAACATCGTCGAAATTCACGGTCTTGTTGATCTGCGCACCGCTTAGGTTCGGGTGAACATCGGTCACTGATACGTGCGTCGCGTTGAAGGCACCGGGATCCTGAAACGTCTTAATCGCTGCCACCACGTCGTCGATGTTGACGATACCTTGCGGACCTGTCCAAGAATCCGTTTCGCCGTCGAAAAAGCCGACCACGTCGCCATGCCACTTAGGGCTGGGTCGGGCTTGGGTCTGCGCCTCCAGCGGCTCGGATTCGAGGTCACCGTCGAAGACCACAATGTCATAGGTCGACGTCGGAATGATCGGGCAACCGGTCAGATGGAGCGTTGGACAAGCATCCCAATTGGGCGGCGTTATCGGTCGAGTCGGACCGACGATGGAAATGCAGTCCTCATCAGGCTCATTGGCCCACCAGTGCGAACCTTCGGCCGTCACACCGTTCACGTCCGTGAAATTCAGTGTGATGCGGATGTCCAGGTCCAGACCGAAATTCAGCCCGCCCGCGCCACGTGGATCGATCGAGATGTAGCGGTTCTTCAGAATGTCGCCCGGCAACGGTGGCTCAGGAGGTTGGCGAACGGTCAGTGAAATGTTGTCGAACGCCACATCGTAGCTCCAGCCGCGGGCGCCGGCTTTGATGCGCACGATCTCACCAATCGGGGGATCCAGGTCGGATAGGTCGTACGTGAGATGGCCCCAGACCCCTTCGGGAATCTCCTCGGCCAAAGGCTCCTGATCGGGGTCGTGGCCGGGGGAGACGAACGTGTAAAAGGACCGCCGAAACGTGTACGTGTCACCCGACTCGTCCTTGTATTCGACCTCGACGTTGGCCGGGTACACGTTCCAAAAGTCGTAATCGGCGAAGTTGTGGCAGTCGATGCGGACATCGAAGGAGAGGCCGATGCTATCTTCGGGCTCAACGAATATGTCGATCATCTGGCGGGCGATGGCGTGGCTTCCGTCGTCGTCTTCGTCCCGCGAGATACGCAGGGCGTTGTTCATGGGCCACATGTCCTCAATCACGTATCCCGGCTCGGGACGAGGTGGGTTGAAGCCCGACGTGAACTCCCACGGCTCGAGCTCGCCGGTAGAAAACCCGCCGTTGGACATCACCGGCGGCCCGGTCGGGAAGGATCCGATCGACGCCGAAGTCAGGCAACAGCTCACCGCCTGATCGTTGTCCTGCACACACAACGTGACCTCATACAGTCCGGGGTACGTGTACGTGTGGGTCGGTGTGGCGCCCGTGATCGGGGGGTCGAAATCACTGAACCACCAGTAGTGCTCTTGGATCGTTCCGTCGGAGTCGGTTGAGTCGGTACCGTCGAACTGCACCGACTGCCCCGCTTCGCCGGAGTATGGGCCACTAGCGTCACAAAACGGCGGCTGATTGGACAGGTTTTGGTTCCAGCGAGCGGAGAACGGCGCGACGCGCCCCGGCCCTCCGGCCTCGGTAAGATACCCTGCGGCAATCAAAACGTCCTGGAGAAGCGCCGTGTCGGTCCAAGGTGTCAGCGCAAGAACCAAGTGGTTTAGGCCTAAGTTCAGCGGTTGCCAGTCGCACCCGTCCCAACGGGCAATGTGCTCCCCTTCCGGTTGAGTAAACTCACCTCCGGCAATCAGTAACCCGTCGTATGATCCCAGCGCCCGGACCCGCCTATTGAAGCCTGTTCCCACGGCGTGCCAGACGCCTGTACAGCCGTTCCAGGCGGCGATACGATTGGCAACGACCGTTGCCCCCCCCACGTTGGCCGTAGTGAACTCTCCGGCCACAATGAGCTCCGGCGTGCACGTCAATGGGTCCACGTAGCTGAGCAGCGCATCCACGAGCTCCAGTACCCCATTGCTTTCTACCCCATCACCTCCGCCCGGCCCCGACAGCGAACCCCACCCGACACCATCCCAGTAGGCAACGTTGTGGACTGGAACTCCGCCGGCCGCCGTGAACTGTCCCCCGGCGATCAGCAGTTCAGGCGCGCATCCGGAAGCCTCATACGTGGTCAAGGCGTACACCTGACCGAACAGGTTCATTCCTGATCCCAGAGAGTACCACTGAACCCCGTCATAACGAGCGATCTTCGACACGGAAACGCCGCCGGCGGTGGTAAACGCGCCACCCGCGATCACGTCGTTCTGGTAGACGGTCACGGCATACACACGGCTGTTTGTACCTTCGGTTCCAGCATTGCCGAGGGCGGACCAGGTCGACCCGTCCCAAGCGGCGATATTGTTAACCTCCGTGGGCAGGGCACCTGCGAACCGGAACTCGCCGGCGACGACTAGAGAGTTGTTCCATACGGTCAGGTCCTCGACGGACGCAGTGTTGTAGCCCCGTAGGCCGGGGAACAGGGATGGGCCCAGCGCATTCCAGGAGCTGCCGTCCCACCGGGCAATCAGCAAAGCATCGACGCCGCTGATCCGCTTAAATTTTCCACCGACGATCAGGTCGCCGTTGAACACCGCCAGCGCCATGAGGACTCCGTCCGGTCCGCCAGCCCAAGGAGGCTCCAATGGGCTCCAAAAACCCGCCGGGTGCGTTCTGCATGAGCCCTCACATCCTTGTACGGACTGCGCGAAGAGCACCTCTCCCGTTTCCCGATCCAAATATGGCTGGAAGCCCGAAAAGTCGAGCTTTCCCTCGTACTCAGTGTCCCGGGCTGCTTCCAGGTCGAAGCGCCCGTCGGGCGTCAGAAATCTCCGAACAGCGGTCCCGCGGGAGTCGGAGATCGTTTCCCCTACGGCATCACTTGCGACTTGCAACAGTCCGCTGGGAATGCTCGTCCCGATGCCCACTTTTTCCGCCACGACCTTGTCATCGACCTTTACATTTCCGGCCGCGTTCACCGGGTTGCCGTTCTGCGCGAATTCCCCCTGGTAGGTGAAGCCCGTACCCATATCGGCCGCACGAGAGCTCTGTCCGCTGGTGACGCCGAAGCTCGCGAAATAGGCGATCATGGCCCACTGATACATTCTTTTCTTGTTCATGATGAACTTCTCCTTTGCATAGTTTCAATTCGCATCTGATTCCCAATGGGGGCCACGCACGCCGGGAATGCGCCCAAGGCACGCTCGCCGTGATCAAATGTTGTCGCCGTTTGGTTGTTTGAATAGGCCCTTGTCGGCATGGCTGATTCCTTTCCAATTCGATCCGCAACGGCGGTCTCGGTCGTTCGGGACTCGGCGAGAGTTCCCCAAGTTCTCTGCAGCACGGGGCAACTCTCCGTGGCCGTTCGACTTGCGTTAAGACGACAAGCCGAATGCCCTCGCCGTGTGGCCCGCTCTACTACCTACACCGATATCGGGACCGCGCGCGCCGCGAAATTCCGATAATTCCCGCTTCTTGCGGCTTGGCTGTGGCTAAGTCGAAGCCTCTTGGAAATTGCCCCGGCGGTACGGTAGAATGTGGCTGACCGCTTTGGTCGCGTCCGAATCGCCATTCATCGGGTCGGAGTCGCGTTGTGACGAGCGAAAGTGAAGCGGAAAACGCCATAGTATCGCGTGCGGTGGCCGGGGAGCAATCAGCGCTGGAAGAGCTGATGCTGACCTACTATGACCGGCTTTCCCGGCGTATCGCTCGGAAACTTCCGACCGCTCTTCGTGCCGCGGTGAACGAAGAGGACATCCTACAGCAGACCTTCACTGAGGTATTCCAGCGGATTCGCTCCTTCCATCCGCGAGGCAAGTGGGCGTTCTACCGCTGGATGATCACCATCGCCGAACATCGCTTGCAGGATGCCGTCAAAGCCCAACAGGCGGCCAAGCGCGGCGGCGGGCAAGCTTGGCAAGAAAGACGCGCGATGGGCGAATCCGAGTCGATGGATGAATTGATCGAACTGTTGGTGACCCCTGAACACAGCCCCAGTCACTCCGCCGCCCGGCACGAGGCCGTTGCCGCCGTGCAAGTCGGCCTGGCTTCACTGACCGAAGATCACCGCGAGGCGATTCAACTGCGGCA
>JADFIX010000289.1 GCA_022566435.1 Planctomycetota bacterium | reverse complement strand
GAACCTGGCCGTTCATGATCGTGTTTTGTCCGCCACCGACCTGTATGAGGTCTCCATCGAGGACGGTGCCGCCGAAACCAGCGGGATTTGAAAGACCCCATGGCAACGCAAAATTCACCATTGGGTTATCACAACCTGGGGTTGGTTCGCCGTCCGGCTCGTCCGCCTGCGCTAAGTCCCCGCCGTCAAAAACCAAGTCAAAGCCAACCAGCGCCAAACCCTGGTTTGCATCGTCACTCAAAATTCCGACGATCTGATAATGCACCGATGCTCCAGGCCGTACGGTGACCGCGTTCGCCGCGCCAGACTCAATAGAAAGGTCCAGGGACGTGGTGCTTGCACGACCTCCGCCAAGACTTTCGGACAGATTCCAGAGATACAACCGGTCGCTGTGGCGACCGATGTTTTCGGCAATCCCGGCAAGGATCTGGTGCGTCCTCTGGATATCAACAGAACTCGTCTCGTCGGTTGATGATTCGACCCCGTCCCCCCTTGCACTCAGAGGATGAGCGACGAGCGGGCTTACGGCAATACTTGCAAGTGCCACGAATCTCCATCCCGGTCGTCTGGCGGACATGGTTTATCGTCTCCGTGAAGATGAAATTCTACCTTTTGTATGTTGCATGGCTTGCCCAGCACTGATTTTATCGCATATTTCAGCCCGGCTGTCAAGTGAGCGGGCAAATCAGGCGCCCGTTTTCGCAGCAAGTTTAGATGAGGGCGAGACGATGCAGTTGTTTGACGATTGGCGTGACGCGCCTTCGGTCATCCATGTCGGCGTGTACACTGAAGGACGCAGGGTGAAACTGACGAGGAAGAATTACGGACTCTCCAGCCGATGTCTCGAAGGCGATGCCTAGCGTGGCGCCTCACTCTTGCTTTCCTGGTACAAGGGAAATCGAAACCGAGAGTATGGCCTTTAACTCTTTGACGCCGGTTTTTACGTGACGCCAGAAGTCTTTCGTCCGAATCTTCGCATTGATCTTGTCGAGCTGGGTATCACGCATCATGAGGCAATGAATCTGCGTCAAGAACCTCTGCATCTCACCGGGCTTCGCCATCAACCAACAAAGGAAATTCGGTCCAAGTTTTATACACGGATACATCCCGGAAGAATCGCTCAGTATCATCGTCGGAAAGTGTTCAACATTGAATATCTCCGTGCACATAGGCCATTCGGGCTCGTCGGAGCTTTGTAAGCACTTAATTCTCGCGGTATGTGACGAAAAAGCTCCCCACTCTAGCAGATTACTTGCAATATCACGTTCCTCACTTTGGTATGCGCCCGAAATCAAGAGCAGATTTCGCGGACAAAATGTCTCTTTAGAATTCCGTACGCCTTATTCAGGAGGTCGACCACACTCTCAGGAGAGTTTCTTGGACGACGTCATCACAGTCTCCGGGGGAAACGCGCCGGTTCAAAAACTGCCTTTGAATCAAAGGAACCACCACAGCCCACAGATCTTTTTGAATTCTTCCCTATCCCCAGCTTGAAACGCCTGCAGGACGTGCTGAGTGAGGTCGGCCTCAGTGGTCAAAATGTGTTCCTATTCGTTGGATTAACCGACCAGGATTCCACCAAGCGCGGATACTGACCGCGACACATGATAGGCAATATTGGCACGCGGAACTATGCCAGACGGGCATGCTATCATCAAAAAACTGACGACTTTCTTGACGAGGCACCCGTCGGTCCGAGAATACCTTCGATTCGACTGCCGGAGGAGGGACTTGAACCCTCACTCCCTTGCGGGAACGGGATTTTGAATCCCGCGCGTCTGCCAATTCCGCCACTCCGGCGAGTCTTTTCATTACAACGATCTACGGTCGGTCAACCTCGCTGTCTTGTACGCTTGCTCTCCATCTCGCGCGAACGGAGATCCTACCGGTGTTGCGCTGGGATGAAAAGGGCATAAAACGACGCTCCGGACACCCCAAGGGCCGGTTCGGACTGAAGCACTAGCACAAGGCCCGACTACAGGAATTCCCTACCCGACGGTTAGGCGTCTTCCGGTGGAATCGTGTCAAGCAATTGAGAATGAACGGCCCGCGCGGCGGCGAGGAACGGCACGTCCGCAGAAGGTTCGGCATCGAACGAGTAGGGGAAGAGATCTTGGCCGGTCGGATTCGTGATCACACCCCCGGCTTCCTGCACCAACAACGCCCCCGCCGCGACATCCCAAATCTTGCATCGCTTGGCGAACGCGCCGGCCAAGACGCCCGAGGCCACTAGCCCCAAATGAAAAACCGTCGATCCCATATTGCGGAGCACGAATCCTCGCGTTGCGATCCACGATCGCACGACCCCCACGGTCAAGTCGTCCTTACTCGACGGGACGGCGAGCAGCCAGTCGAATCCTTTTTCCGGCGCCCTTGCAAGAATCGGCTGTTCGTTACGCGTGGCGCCTCGGCCGAGCACTGCCGAATAACACTGCCCGAGATTGTGCTCGTGAACGACTCCGACAACAGGTCGACCGTGCTCGAGCACCGCAATAGACGTACTGAAAGAAGGAAAACCGGCCACGAAATTTCGCGTGCCGTCCAACGGATCGACGACCCAGCAAAAACGCGCCGTCTTGGGGTCGGGTAGCGAATGGCTCGTCGCAACCGTCTCCTCCGCGAGGAAGGCGTGATCGGGGAATCGATCGTTGACGGCGTTCAGAATTAGCGACTGCGCCGCCTCGTCCGCATCGGTCACCAGGCTATGATCGGACTTTCGGGATATATCGCGTGTGCCAAGCCGGTCGAGCACTGATTTTGCAGCATCTTTCGCCAGTCGGACGGCCAGATCGGCGAAGTCGACATATTCTTTGCTAGACATGTTTCCGATCATAAGCCACGTCCAGGTGAATGTCAGGGTCCGCGGATTCCGTTCAATCCATTTTTCCGACGTCGCAGCAGTTTTTATGGTATTCTATAGGGTGGAGGTGTCGTATGAGTACGATTTTCGATCATCGGCATTTACATATCGGCGTTCATCCTCGGTTCTGCCGTTCGTCGCGACCTTGCTTGCCTTTCTTGTGGCGGCGCTGTGGGCACGACCTGCGGGGTAATTCGAGACCCGTTGATCGGTCCGCTGCTCTTGGTCGCGTTGTCGGAAACGCGGGCGAGATGCATCCTGCCCAAAATCACAATTCTGCTCCGTTGACGAATTCGTCGAACGCTTGGATCATCTTGTCGTGACTGACGAGTTTTTCCAATTTGTCGTGGCGGAGTCGTTCGACGATGCCGCCGTCGCCCGTCTGAAGAAGCTTGGAAACGTCGTCCATTTGGAACACTGCGATTCAGCTACGCTTGCCGGCGCCGTCTCAGATTGTGACGCCTTGCTGGTTCGAAGTGCCGCACGCGTGACGGGCGACGTTTTGGCATCCGCGAAGCGACTCCGAGTGATCGGCCGGGGTGGCGCAGGACTGGACAACATTGATCTCGTCGCCGCCCGACGGCATGGTGTCACGGTGGTCTATACCCCGGCGGCGTCAACGGACGCTGTGGCGGATCTAACGGTGGGGTTGATGTTGTCGCTCATTCGCGGCGTTTGTTCCGGAGACGCCGCCGTGCGTGCCGGGCGGTTTTCGCAAGCTCGGCAGGCGTGCGTCGGCAGAGAACTCTCGGAGTGTTCCATTGGGATTGTTGGTTTGGGGCGAATTGGGCGGGCGGTTGCTCGTCGCTGTCGTCACGGATTTGATTGCGACATTTTCTTCAACGACATCGTCAAACCAGACGGGCTGGATTTTTCTGCGACATTTCTAGAAAAGCAAGAACTATATTCGGCGTCTGATATTGTGACACTCCATGTGCCCTTGACGACATCAACTCATCATCTGATAGACGACGGCGCCCTAAAACAATTCAAACCAGGGGCTTTCTTGGTCAATACCGCCCGTGGCGAGGTCGTGAAGGCCTCAGCGCTGATCGAAGCACTGCAGTCGGGGTACCTTGCGGGTGCCGCCTTGGATGTATTCGAACACGAACCGATCCTAGCCGACGATCCAATTCTGATGGCCTCTCGCACACTCCTGACGCCACATATTGGTGCGCGCACCATCGGCGGCCTGAATCGAATGAATCTTGTGGTGGACGACGTGGTTCGAGTTCTTCGCGGCGAACGACCGCGCTTCGCTGCGCCTGGGTAGCCGCAAACAAGATCGAATTCAGGAACGGCTGAATTCGACAACCGCCGTTTTACTTGCGGATTGGGCCATCGTTCATTAAAGACAAATTGCCAAAACCCTGTTCTCTGTATAAGATCGGGCTTCCGGCAATGCGGCCGTTCGCGGAACGAGCGGCGTATCGTTCTGGCGCGGGCGAAGCTGGAGTCTCGTGATCAAGGATGATATCCTCAGACTATTCTGTATGAATCAAATTGTGATGCCTCACATTCTGGGACTCGTTGACTGGCCTTGGGTATGGCTAAGCTCGGCTGCGGGTTTCCTTCTGCTGTTCGTTTACTCTTTCGCCGTAGTTCGAAAGTATATCCGGATTCTTGTAGATCGCTTCGACGGCGATTTCCCGCAGACCAGGCATGACAATGATAGCGGTGAATCCACACTTCGCGACGGCCATTGTGTTCAATTCGCTGCGGTTGACGGCCACCCGGTCGAGGGTGTCATATTGTCGGGAAACTCGGGCATGCCTCAGCGGGGCATGATCGTTTTCGCACATGAGGTAGGTAGCGATCGCCGGAGCGGACCGAAGTATTGCCGTGCGCTCTTGGACGCCGGTTTCGACGTTTTCCTGTTCGATTTTCGGGGGCACGGGGCGACAAAACCCGAGGAGGGGTACCGCCCACTACAATGGCCTACTGATCGGGAACAGGCGGACATGCTAGGTGCCATCGCGTTCATCGGTACATACTTGGAACGAAAGGGGCGTCCTCGAGAAGTCGGTCTTTTTGGTCTTTCTCGGGGTGCAGCCGCCGCGATCATTGCCTCGGCGGAGTCGGAAGGGGTGGCCGGTATCGTCGCTGACGGTGTATTCAGCAGCGACATGACGCTTGAATTCCTGATGAAGCGATTTGCAAGAATTTTCGTTCGCATTCGGTTCGTCGCCGAAAACCATCCACGAATCGTCTGGCAATTCATTCGGTGGATGGCGTTTCGCGAGTGCGAACGGAGGTACAAGTGTCGGTTCCCGTCTGTGCGAAAAGCGTTATTGCGGCTGCGGGACAAGCCGATTCTCTTCATCCATGGCGAAAAGGACAGCTACATTCCGATCGTACAAACTAAAGCCTTGTACGATTTGTCTGCCGGGCCGAAGTACTTGTGGATCGTACCTCAGGCCAAGCACAACCAGAATGTGTTGGCGGCCCCGAACGAGTATGCGTCGCGCGTGGTGCGATTTTTCAGGGAACACTTGGCAGGCGAGGTCGTGTGCGATGATTCATGGACCCATCCTAATAATACAGCGCAAAGTCGTCTTGAAGTCGTACCGCAGGCATCTTGCCTGCACCGTAATGACGGCTCGTGCAGGCTAGAAGCCAATTCTGTCCGGGATTTGGGGAGTCGGCGGTTGACGGGCGTCTGTGGCCGTGTCGTGCGGCGCGTGGCGTGATCGATCTCAGCAGACTGGTAGCGTGGTGGATTGGTACGGTTCGTGATTGGCGCATACGGGTAGCCGCGACACCCAACGTGTGGGGAGGCGCGGTGCGTTACTTGTTTCTTTTTTTGCGAGCCAGTTCGGCAGCGCGTTGCCGTTCTTTCCTTCTTCTTGCTGCAATCTTCAATCCAACAGCAAGATCCGTCTCGCCGGAATAAACATCGGACATGATGGCGTAGTCATACCGTGATGGCCTGGCCCCAGTATCGATGGCGATCAACAACAGCGCGATCATCATGACATTGACTTGTAACCTCATCCCGGATTCGCTTTCCGAGAAGAAATGGCTGAAATGGGCGGATGTCTTGAGCCATCGAAAGAACAACTCGACTTGCCACCGATGCCGGTAGATCATCGCGATCATCCACGCAGGGATGTCCATCAGGGTGGTGAGTAACAGCATTTC
Organism: Planctomycetota bacterium; assembly: GCA_022566435.1. Classification (GTDB taxonomy): domain Bacteria; phylum Planctomycetota; class Phycisphaerae; order UBA1845; family UBA1845; genus JADFIX01. The sequence goes on along the minus strand of JADFIX010000289.1, from coordinate 11 downwards.
ACGAGGTTGAT
>JADFIX010000288.1 GCA_022566435.1 Planctomycetota bacterium | reverse complement strand
CGGCAGCAATTGGCCCACGACATGGGCGTATCGATCGTTAACGTCATGCGCATTATCGAGGTACCAGGCATAGTCGCTCAGGTTTGCCGAGTCATCGCCAAAGTAATACTCCGTCGTCGTACCCCCTCGGCAGGCGTACTCCCACTCCGCCTCCGTAGGTAAACGAAAGGTCTCGCCCGTAAGCCCATTTAATGTCGTGATAAAAGACTGGGCGTCGTTCCAGCTCACTTGCGTGGCTGGAGAATTCGGATCGTCCAGCACGAAGTCCTGCCCGGCCCACGGCGTCGTTCCCATCACCGCCTCCCACTGCGCTTTCGTCACTTCGTACTTCCCGAGTTGGAAATCTTGAGTCAGGGTTACGTTGTGAACCGGAGTCTCGTCGCTATTTCCGCTTGTTGAGCCCATCGCGAAGCTCCCGGCGGAGATCCCAACCATCTCCAGCGACACCCCACCGGGTAAGGTGAACGTCTCCGTCGGGCAGTCCTCGCAACCTACAGGAGGCTCGCCCAGGCCCTCGTCACCTCCGCCGCCCGCAGGACAACCCACCAGAACAAATCCCAGCATCGCAATCGCGACAAGCAGATGAAGGTTTGGCGGGAGTATGCCGGTTGGGCGAACCCGGATACGCCGCAACGTGGGAAGCTGGTCTTCGGGACAGCGAATGTAAAAAAAGACAGTAACATCATCGAAACGCCTGATTTGGATTTCACGACGCTCGATCCGAAACAGGTCAGCACGATTCTGGTCGGCAGGAACAATCGTCCGACCGATGCTCGGTCGGCTAGCAAAAATGCCGGCACGTATGGACTGGTTCGAGTATTGGACAAACATCGCCTTCAAGTGACTCCCCGATTCGCCGAGGACGAGAGGGTCGATTTCACGATCGGAACCCATCATTATTTCGACTACAAATTGGGCAACTGTCACTTCTTCGTGATCGATACTCGCAGCGAACGTTCCGCGTTTAACGTCAACAATCTGCACGATCCTCAAGTGTTCTTGCTTGGAAAGACTCAACGCAATTGGTTGGTAAACGGCATCAAGAATTCCGACGCCGATCTGTTCTTTATTGTCTCGAGCGTTGGGGTTGTCGTACCGCATAGCGCGTTCCATGTTCGTCCGGATGCGGGTGATCGGTCCAAGGGTGATGGCTTCCCCGGCTTCGTTCACGAGCGCGAACTGATCTTGAGTGAACTGGACAGGATCGACAAGCCGATCATGTTTTTCACCGGCGACGTGCACGCCTCGGTCTCGGCTCAGATTACCGACAACATCTGGGAGTTTATGGTCTCGCCGTTCAGTTCCAATGGGCACCCGATCGGTACGTTGGGGAACATGCCTTACAACGGCTGGTACGACGCTGAAGGAAGGTGGGTGCGTGTTAAATGGGTCGGCAGCGGCCCGAACAACGTTCATTATTCACGTCTGCACCGGACGTTCTTTGCCGTCGTGCGTGTCAACAATGTCTTCTCCTGCCCGCGCCCTGATGGCGAAGGACCCGGGTACCAGTTCATTCCTTATCCTCATCCTCAGGTGATCGTCACCTGGTACGATGGCTATACTGGACGGCACGTCTACAGTGAAACCGTCTCGTCGCTCGACCTTGTACCGGCACCCAAGAATTAACAGCGATCAATTTCGCCTTTGCCCGGCAATCTGTTAAATCTTCCATCTGGTTCTCTGATTCCCATGCCCATTCCACCATCCGACCCGATCGTCAACATACCGATTGTCACACCGTTCGATGAGTTGGATCGCGTCGATCACAACGCTCTGGCCCGCAACATCGAACGTTGGCTAGCTACACCGGCAGCTGGGTTTTTGGTCGGTTCGCAAACGGGTGAGGAGGCGTGCCTTAGCGAGCCTGAAAAGCTCGCCATCGCGAAGACAGTCAAAGAGAATCTAGACGATCGACGGTTCTTGATAGGCGGCATCGATTGCCCCGCAGTGGCTGAGACGTTGCGGCGGGCAGAGGCGTTCGCGAAGGTTGGGGCGGAAGTCGTTCGGATTCGGTTTCCGCGACATGCTTCGCAGGTCGAGCCGTACTTCGAGCAGGTTCTGCCACGTTGTCCCGTGCCGGTTTTGTTGATGCACCAGTGTAATCCGGTGCGGTTCGGTATGGCTGCGGAACCGGCCGCCGCGCCAGAGGTTTTGGGCTGTGTCGCGGACATGGAAAACGTGTTTGGCTACGTGACGGATCACGACGTCCGCTTCGAGGCGCAGGTCCGCCGCTGCATTACGCGTGATCGCCGGTTCTGGATCTGCAACGGCAGCCTGATCCTGCACGGGACACTCATCGGCTGCAACGGGACGACGACAGCGTTCTCAAACATCTGGCCGGCTGCGCTTGACGAATTGCTGGTGAAGGGAATGGCTGGTCGTTATCAAGAAGCGGAGCCGCTGCAGGAACTCGTGCAGAAAATCGACGCAGTCATGCTGCCCTTCTTGGCCGCTGGGGTTAAGGCAGTTTTGGGATTGCTTGGGTTTGAAGGAATGAGGCCGCGGTCCCCCACGCCTGCCGTATCCAACAGCGTCGTCGCATCGCTAGAACAACTGATGCGTGAGGCGGGACTGCTCAACAGATCGGCAGAAGGATAGTCCCTAGTCCCTTGTCCACTTTTGATGTTGGGGTGAGCGATTGGGCGCTAGCCCTCGGTGGCTCAAGAGAACCGGTGGCTAGCGCCATTCCGCTCAGGCTTGCAAAGCCCCCAGCCACGGCGAAGACAAACCCCGGTTTTGAACCCCTGCAGTCGAAAACGCGATCGAGGCAGCCCAATGAAGCGACCCAAACTCATACCACTCAGCGGATACACCAAGTTCTCGGTCACTGACATGCGGAGGCGTTCGCAGCAGTTTCTTAGTCAGATGCGGCCGCGACGTACGGTGCGGCAGTTCTCCGATCAGCCCGTGCCGCGCGACGTGATCGAGAATTGCGTTCGCACCGCGGGCACAGCTCCAAGCGGAGCCAACATGCAGCCGTGGCATTTTGTGGTCGTTTCTGATCGCGCTGTCAAACGAGAGATTCGCGAAGCAGCCGAGCTGGAAGAAAGCAGGTTTTATCACGAACTCGCGCCGCCCGAATGGCTCGATGCGCTGGCGCCGTTGGGAACGGACGAAGACAAGCCCTTTCTCGAGATCGCTCCCTACCTGATCGTGATCATGGCCCAATCCTACGGGTTGCGCGAGAATGACGAGAAGACCAAGCACTATTACGTCGCCGAGTCGGTCGGTATCTCGACCGGCTTCCTAATCGCGTCGATCCACAACGCCGGGCTCGTTTCACTGACGCACACGCCGAGCCCCATGGATTTCCTCAACAAAATCCTGTGCCGCCCACCGAACGAGCGTCCCTTCCTGATTTTGGCGGTAGGGTATCCGGCCGAAGATGCCGTGGTGCCGGTGATTCGGAGAAAACAACTCCAGGAGATTGCAACATTTGTTTGACCATTCAGTTTTCCACTGGATTGCAAGATGCGTTGAATGAACTGAAATACGGCTGAAACTCGGTGACTGTCGGTGCGGATTTATTTGACGATCACCGCACAGAAACGTACGGTTCTTAGGACTCTGCGCGGTGCTGCGCTTGAAACAGGTTCCAGATCTCATCATTCGAATGAAAATGATTGACTCGCCAAACAATCAACAGTCGTATCCGGAAGATGCGGTATCACTTGATCACCCGATACAACCGGATCGTGAAGGCGGCCAGGATTCGGACGCCAATCTAAACAATCTGCTGGACCGGATTCGGAACCTGACAAAGTCGCGGCGGGACCCCAATACGGAATTGCCGGAAACAGAATTGCCGGTCGACCCGTCGCCTCCGCGCGAAACGGAACCTCTAACTGCCCAGAACACCGAAGAGTTTATTCCGATAGAACCCGTTTCCCTACGATCTGCCGACCTGACGGACAGCGAAGTTGAGGCTCTGATTCTCAAATACCTTCTGGCACGAGGGGACGCCAGTGGAAGAGATATAGCTGATCAGATAAAGCTGCCGTTTGTCTTGACCGAAGAGTTGTTGCGCCGCCTGAAGCAAGACCGGTTGATCGGTTATCGCGGTTCGGCATCCTTGAACGACTACGTGTGCGAACTGACCGATCTGGGGCGCGAACGCGCTCGCCGCCTGGCGGCCTATTGCAGCTATTTTGGCTCGGCCCCGGTCTCGCTCAGAGACTACATTACCAGCGTCAAGGCCCAGTCGCTTGAAGGCCAGCATCCCACTGAGGAAGACCTGCGAAACGCTTTCGACGACTTGTTAATCAGTCCCAAAATCTTCGCCAAACTAGGGCCCGCGGTGAATTCCGGACGCGGCATGTTCCTGTATGGGTTTCCAGGCAATGGCAAGACGAGCATCGCACAACGCATAACGAAGGTATTTGGTCATCATATTTGGATACCACGGGCGTTGGGCGTGGATGGCGAGATCATTCGGCTTTTTGACCCGATGAGCCACGCAGAGTCTCCGCCCGAGAAGTCCGACGGATTGCTTGATAAATCGCAAGTCGATCATCGTTGGGTACGAATTCGTCGCCCCACGATCATAGCCGGTGGTGAGTTGACGATGGAAAATCTGGAAGTCAGCTCAAATGCGTCGACCGGAATCTGCGAATCGCCCATCCAACTCAAGAGCAATTGCGGTACGCTCGTCATCGACGACTTTGGCCGCCAACGCATCCAGATCGACGAGTTGCTCAACCGATGGATCGTGCCTCTGGAAAACCGAGTAGATTATCTGAATCTGCCGAATGGCAAGAAGATCCAAGTGCCCTTCGATCAGTTGATTGTCTTCTCGACGAACCTCGAACCAAGGGACCTGGTTGATGAAGCGTTTTTGCGCCGCATTCCCTATAAGATCGAGATTTGTGACCCGTCCGAAGACGACTTCCACGAGCTATTTCGGATGATGTGCCCGAAAATGGGATGCCCCTACGACGAATCCGCCATTAACTATCTTCTTGAAAAGCACTATCGAGGAGCGGACCGCCCTCTTCGCTGTTGCCATCCTCGCGATCTGCTACTGCAAATTCGCAACCACTGCCTCTATGAAAAGCAGCCCATCGAACTCAACCCCAAGACAATCGACCTAGCGGTCGAAATCTACTTCGCGGTGATGTAAGCGCGGAAAGTCGAGAGTCAAGGGTCAGAGCCCACAGTCGACATCTGTTTGCCAGCTCGTTATCTGTTATCTTCATCCTTGATTGGCTGACGAGAAATAGGGGTTGCAATGTCAAAATACATCGTGAAGCGAGATGAATGCTCCCAGCATTCGATCTTTCCGGGAGTAGATATTTTCACGACGGCGGGCGACGGCATCATGTTGTCATTTGTCGAATTTGAACCCGGTGCAGTGGTCCAGCCCCACAGCCACCCACACGAACAAATGGGATTGCTCTTGGAAGGACAATTGGAGTTTATCATTGGGGACGAGAGCCATAGCGTGCAGCCTGGCGATATGTGGCGCATTCCAGGCGGTGTGATTCATAGCGCGATTGCCGGCGATGCACCGGTCAAAGCCCTCGACGTTTTTTCCCCAATTCGAGAGGATTATCTTTAGAGCGCGTCCGACTTTAGCAGAGCGTCATTTCGTCAAGAATCGCTTCGACAAACAACGCCACAGACGCCAGATGTCCGTGCGACTCGCACTAGCTTGCCCAGAATTACCCGTCTTATCGCACAACGACGCCGCAACTCGAAGCGAATACGATTCCGTGACGGAGGCTTGCTATTTAATCGCGATCGTCTGTTGAAGCGGCAGCAAGATTTGATCGACGACGTAATTCTCCACCAAATCCTGGGCAAGTTCGGACAACCGCTCCACCGCCTTGAGATAGGTCTCGCCGGGGTCGAGGCTTCCATAGCGGCGCACAGTCAAATAGACGCTCAACTGCTCTTCGGGGTAATCACCAGTGCGAACATGATATGCGCTAGTGCGAGTTTCAATACTGATGCGACATTGCGTGCGGCATTCTTCGTCAAGGGCTATCTGCATGGATGGTTCATTACAAATCAC
>JADFIX010000287.1:3558-6065 GCA_022566435.1 Planctomycetota bacterium | reverse complement strand
CGTCAACCGCGGCGAGGAGATCGCGGCCGTGGCCGGCGAACTCGCTTTCCCGCTCGCCACCAGCGAGGCGCTGCGCCGCGACGGGGACGGCGCCGACACGGCGTTCTCGTTCGAGGTCGTCGCCGCCCTGTTCTCGCTCGACGTGGGCAAGGCGGCCTCGGCCCCGGCGAGGGACGGCAGCGGATACGTCGTGGCCCGCCTGGCGGAAATCGTCGAGGCCGACGGCGGCGGGAGCGGGCTATCCGAGCTGCGCGACGCGCTTCGCGTGGGCATCGCCAACGATCTCACCGCGCAGTTCGGCGAGATGCTTCGGGCGCGCTATCCCGTCGAGGTGAACCAGGGCGCGTTCAACGCGCTGTTCTAGCGATGCTCGTATCGCCCGGCTTCGAGGCGTTCACCGCCGCATACGACGAAGGAGCGCCCCAGGTCGTCTGGAGCACGCTGGTCGCCGATCTCGAGACGCCGGTCTCGGCGATGCTCAAGCTGGCCGACCGGCGGCCCAACAGTTTCCTGCTCGAATCGGTCGAGGGCGGCGCGGTGCGCGGGCGCTACTCGATCATCGGGCTCAAGCCCGATCTCATCTGGCGGTGCTTCCGCGAACGCGCCGAAATCAACCGCGCGGCGCGTTTCGACGCCGATTGCTTCAAGCCGTGCGACGAGGACGCGCTGGCCTCGCTGCGCCGGCTGATCGAGGAATCGCGCATCGACCTGCCGCCCGGATTGCCGCCCATGGCGGCGGGCCTGGTGGGATACATGGGCTACGACATGGTGCGGCTGATGGAGAGCATGCCCGATTCGAACCCCGACCCCCTGGGGCTGCCCGACGGGCTGTTCGTGCGGCCGACGATCATGGCGATCTTCGACAACATCGGGGACGTCGTCACCATCGTCACCCCGGTGCGGCCCGAAACCGGGGTCGACGCGCGCGCCGCCTATGCCCTGGCGCGCGAGCGTCTCGCCGACGTGGTCGCCGACCTCGAGCGCAGCCTGCCCCATCAGCGCGAGAGCGGCGTGCCCCACGAGATGCCCGAGCCGGCCTCGAACACGACCCGCGCCGGCTACCACTGTGCGCCGTTGTCACATGAGACAATCGGAACTCTCCCAGGAGACGGCACCGTCCGCTTCAGTTTCGGGTTCTTCAATACGACCGAAGAGGTGGCCGCCGTGGTGAAGTATCTCGCCGAAGCACCCTTCGCCGTGACGGTATGAGCGTTGCCCATACGCATTGGATCGGAGGCCAGATCGCGTTTTCTCTCGGTAGCCTGGGTGCCGGTGGTTCCATTCTCGTTGTCGCCGCGCTGATCTATGGATTGGCGGTTGGACCCAAAGACGTAGCCGTCCAAGCGCTCGTCATCGTTGACGTGCCCGGCACTACTCCGGAGCGCCGAAATCGCGCCGCCCATTGGGTCCCACCCACATGGATGACAAGCGTGAAATCTCCTTCGATTGCGGGAGGCCGATGGTACGCCCGAGAGTAGGCGGAACGGTCGTTCAGTGCTCTCAGACGAGCGAAACGTGCCCCCGACCGGCCAACTTGCGGCAAGACGAGCCGCACCGTTCACGGAATCAGTTGAATCGCGGAGGTGGAATTCGTATCATGCGTCGTTGTCCGTTTGGGCACGGGCCAAGTGGGAAATACCGGCTTAGCTCCATCCTTGCTAATCGAGGCGACGTAGCCCGTGACGGAGACTGCATGAAGCGTGACTCGACTTGGCAATGTGGCCTGTGGTTCCTGATGATGATACCATACGTTCCTCCGTTCCGCGTGAACTCCTTCGATCGCGGCTCGAATGGTTCCTCTCGATCGGAGCAATCGGCGGTATCAAAGCATGACGATCCAATCTTCAGATGAACGGTCCCATGAAACCGAATCCATGGAAAGTCCCGCAAGTACGCCCCCTACGAACATAAGCATCAAAGGTCACTCGATCATCCGCGAACTCCACCGAGGAGGCCAGGGCGTTATTTATGAAGTCATACAGCGCTCCACGAAGCGAAAGGCGGTCGTCAAAGTCCTGGCACAAGGCATGCATGCTTCAAAGCCGGCGAAACGACGATTCGAGCGGGAAATCGAGCTTGTGGCCCAACTCAGACACCCGAACATCGTTTCGGTTTTCGACTCCGGGACGACGGACGAAGGTCTCCAGTGCTTCTTGATGGAATATGTACGGGGTCGCCACCTCGACACTTTTGTCCGAGAGAAGGACCTGTCACTCGAGGGCACGCTGGTTCTTTTCAGTACAGTGTGCGACGCCGTGCAGCATGCTCATCAACGCGGAGTTATTCATCGCGATCTCAAGCCGTCCAACATCCTCGTTGATTTTGAAGGTAATGCGAAGGTTGTAGACTTCGGGCTAGCCAAACTTATCGCCGGACCGGAGGAAACTGTGGTGTCGGTTAGTAACGAAGTGCTCGGCACTCTGCCGTACCTCTCACCGGAGCAAGCTCGAGGGAACCCCGATGAAATTGACTCTCGAACCGACGTTTATTCATTGGGCGTGATTCTG
>JADFIX010000287.1:0-3548 GCA_022566435.1 Planctomycetota bacterium | reverse complement strand
GTCTCAGGCGGTTTCGCCGATCTGCTTAAAAATATTACCGATACTCCGCCGACACCGCCTTCCAAGAATTGGTCCGCAGATGCCGGTGTGCGGCGACGCTCTGAATCCGACGGCCGTCCCGGCAAGTGTCCGATCGACGATGAAATACAGACAATCGTCTTGAAAACGCTCGCAAAAGAGCGGGATCGGAGATATCAATCACCTGGTGCAATCGCTGATGATCTTAGGCGCTACTTAGCCGGCGACCCGATTGACGCCAAGCGGGACAGCGGGTGGTACCTGTTGCGAAAGTCGCTTCGACGCCACAAGGCTCCGCTTGTCGGGGGCTTGGCTTTGATCGTCATTGGTATTTCTCTCGGTTTCACAATTGCCTTCAGATACCGCGAGGCTATCGAACAGCTCGGCGAAAAGACTTCCGCATTGGTAACAAAGACTGCCGCTTTGGTAACGGTTGAAAGCCACGTCGAAAACCTCGAAGCGGAGATTGACCGCAAGACGACCCTCGAAGCTTTACTCGAACGCGGAAGAAGGCTCCACGCTGCTACAGTGAATGACCCGGAGGAAAGGATCTTCGAGGCCGCTGAGGATGTGTTTCGCAAGGTCTTGGAAATCGACCCTGATCATGAGTTGACGCTGATTGCGTGGGCGACGATGAAAAAGGACTACTTTAACAGCGAGTTCGGCGGCGACACTGCCGTGTTACGGGAGGCCGACGAGTTTTACCGAAGAGCGCGGAAATTGTCACCCGAAGGTCGCAAAGCATTGAATCCGCACGGCGTTGTGCTCAAGATGCTCGGTCAATACGACGACGCGATAGAAGCGTACCAAGAATCGCTGGCGAAAATCCCGGAGGAAGGGATAGGCGGTACGCATCACTATTCGACCGTATCGAATCTAGGGACGGTGTACGCGCTGGCGAAAGACCTTCGCAATGCGGAAGATCAGTTGCGCAAAGGCGCGGAAATCGCGGGGTCCGGCGAAAGCATCTACCGCGCGCCATCATGGCGAAACCTGGCGGCACTGGAACTCTTTCTCGACCAATCTCAAGCGCTTGAAGACGTCAATCACGCCCTTGATTGTAATGCATCCGACGTCGCCAGTTGGATCCTCAAGGCCCGGATAGAGCTCGAATTGGGGGAAGAGGCACTCGTGGAGGAGGCGTTGGACGACGTCAAACATGCCGACCGGAGCAGGAATGGTAAGCGCCGCGACGCCAAACGCATTCGGGCGCTGGCCCACCTGCGTTTCCATCAATTCAACCACGCGATCACGCAGGCCGAGCTCGCCATGCAGTTGAGTGATATGAGAACCATCAATCATTTGATCATCGCTATTGCCGAAGCGAATCTGAATCATCCGACCAAAGCGCGTGACAGTGTGGTGCGCGCTGTCGAGACATGGCCCGACGATCTTCGGGACCCCGGTGCGTACCGCGCCACCGCGGAATCCGGCGAACTCTGGTTCGACACACACGATGAACTAGAGGCGTTGCATCGAGAAGCCGAATCCGCTATCTCAGCGATGACGCCACCTGACTAGGAATATGTGCCGGCAAGCCGTAGCGCCGATGGCTATAGCTTAGCTAAACTTTGAGAAAAACGAACCGTCGATGGCGCATCTTCGTCCTCAACCACACTGCCGCCGATTCTACGGCCACTTCTTCTTCGGCAGCTTCGGCCACTTGGACTTTTTCTTTTTCTTCTTCTCGGTCTTCTCTTCTTCAGGCTTGGCGGATTCGTCCTTTGGCGATTCGCCGGACGCGTCGGCGCCGGCGTTCGATTTTCCCGAGGACTGCGGCGACTCGTTGGCCTGCGCATTTTGCGACGGCTGTCCGCTGTAGTCCTGCGGCTGCGTCATGTCCATGACTTGCACGCCTTCCGGCGCCGTAAATACGAAGCGATCCGCACTGATGCTCGAATTGATTTTCAGGTCCGTCGTGAGCGTTTCCATCATGACCTTGCCGGCCGAGTCCTTGCCCACCATCTTGATCATCATGCCCGTCGCTTTGTCGAAATACAAGAACTGTTCGGCGGCCGCCATGGGCGAGGGATTCTTCAATACCGCTCGGATTACGTAGACGGAATGCGATCCGACTTTGGCGTCGGGCATCAATTCCAAATTGTAAGTCTTCGCCATCGTGTCGAAGTAGGACTGCTGTATCGCTCCGCCCGCCTGCGGGGTGGCCCGCATCTTCATGACCGATTCCATCCCGTCATTCACGCTATGCACGTAGTTGAATTCGCCGTCACCGACGGAAAGAGACGTCCCCTTGCTCGTCGTTTTCGTACCGCTGATGTCCGTCACATTCGTGTAGGAAGTCTCGTTGCGGAAAAGTTGCTTTTCGCCCTTGGTCATGAATTCGTACAGTGTCTCGCTTTCGCTGTGGATCGTCATCGTATCCGATACGATATCGGAGACGGAAGTCGACTTCCACGACATGGATCTGATCGTCTTGCCCTGCTCGATTATGGCCTTTTCCACCGATTCGAGCGTATCGCCGTACGCCACACCCGCGAACATCGCAAGCGGCGCGAGCACGGCGCAACATCGTGTCCATCGTTTCATGGTCTCACACTCCTTTTCGACCCAGTCGCTAGAAATCAACGCCAGCGCGATTCTACGCGCACGCAGGCCCACGTGCAAGATAAAGCGATGCCAACCTCCGGAAATTCGTTCTTATTGTGCGTCGGAGAAAATTCGGCCGTCGGCTCGATTAACGGTTTGTATCGGAGACCGTCAAATATGCTGTGGCGACGACTTCCGCGCAATTCATGGATGCGATTGCGGGACGTGAGTCCCGTCGCGTTCGTGAGGCCGGAGCCGACCAAGTGAGCGGATTGCAGCGACTAAGCGAGTGGATCGGGCGGTGGCGCTACCCGGGTGTCCCGATCTTATTGGGAATCCTGCTCGCCGCACCTTCGTTGTTCGTGGGAATCCAGGCCGACGATCTCTTTATCCGCTCCGTGATCACAGGTTCCGAGCTATTCAGCGAAGTTTCACTAGGCCCCTGGCAGCCGTACACGTACATGAACGGCGACCCGGTGCGGAACCAGATCCTAATTGACCATGGCTGGATGCCCTGGTGGACGGATCTCCATTGCCGCGCGGCCCTTTCGCGCCCCCTGACCGCGATCACCTTCATGTGGGACTTCTACGTTTGGCCCGACTATCCCGTTCTCATGCACGTGCAGAGTTTGATGTGGTACGGGTTGTTGATCTGGGCCGTCGCGATCTTGTATCGTCGCATAATCGGACAATCGATGCCCTATTGGGTGGCCGTCTTGGCCACTCTGCTTTACGCCGTCGACGATGCTCACGCGATTCCCGCAGGCTGGTTGGCCAATCGCAACGCGCCCATCGCTGCGTTTTTCATTGCGATCTATGATTGGCGGCTGGCGTTGATGATTCTGGGGATCGCCGCCATCGCGTTGTTGCTAGTTGCAGCCTTGCTAATGAAGAGCCCACCGGCGAGCGCAGGATTAGGTAACGGGTCAGACGCAGCCGGTTCCCGCCTTCAAGAGGCGCGCCGCACCCGCACTTTGTGGATG
>JADFIX010000286.1:3049-6069 GCA_022566435.1 Planctomycetota bacterium | reverse complement strand
CCTAATCAGCAGCAGTTGCGCCAAGACGAGCACGATCGTTTCGTCATGACACAAGCGTTAGCGTTGAAGGGCCGTCCCATTCTAGAGGAGGCGCTGAAGGTCGCCGCCGTGCGGGAGACCACCTGGTTCAAGTCGATTCGGCAGCCGCGGGAATTCCCAGTCATCGAGTTAGAAGACGACTTAAGAGTCACGCCACTTAGAGGAACCAACTATATTCGCGTCAAGATGATGGCGCCTCGGAAAGAAGACCCGGCGATTGTGGTGAACGCCGTCGTGGAACGGTGGCACGAATCGGTCAAGAGACGCGCGGCGCAGGAACTCGCCTCCGAGCCGCTGAAAGACTACCAGGAAGAGCTAAGAACACTGCAGGGCGAGATTCGTAACCGACGAACCAGACTAAAGGACTTGCAATCGAAATTGCCTGCCGGGGCGAATCAAGCCGGCGGAATAAGCGTCGCGCAGCAGCAAGTCGGTGTTTACACCATGCAAGTCGCCGATAAAGAAAGTCAGTTGGCGCAGCTCGGCCAATTCCGTCAGATTTATAACGCCCCACAGGCCCCCGAACCCACTTCGGACGATCGCGCCGAGGTGGAAGCCGGTCCTCAAGTCGCGGCGTTGCGTCAGCAGCTTCTTGTACTTGAACAGACGAGAACGGCATTGGCCACGAAATTCGGTCCAGCGCACGCGGAATTGCGGAATCTGGACGCGCAGATCGAAGCGGCGCACGACAAACTGGACTCGCGTCGTTTTGAGGCGCTGCGCGAGCGCTTTGAGACGCTGCGGGAACAGACAAACACGGCGTACTTGAACACCCAGTACGCCCTCCTACAGGACAGGGAGAATCTGGCGCAAGCCGAGGCGGCGCTGAAAGACCAAGAACAACTGTTATTCACCTACGGTTCGGAAGCTACGAATCTCAACCGGAATCTAATTACCGAAGCGAAACTGATTGAGCGCATTGCGGATCTCAACCGCGTGGTCCGAACGCAGACGGCGGTCAAGATCAATATCTCGCAGCCGGCGTTCGATCCGCTCGTGCAAAATAGCCCCAGTTTGCTGGTACTACCGCTTGGCATCTTTCTAGCGATGGTGCTCGCCCTCGGAACCGCGCTGGGACTCGAGCTGCTGGACAAGTCGGTCCGCACCCCACAACAGTTGGTACGCCATCTGACCATACCGTTATTAGGAGTTGTGCCGCACGCGGATGACGAAGACGTCGCCATCGACCGCCCGGAAACGGCGGTGCGCGACGCACCGCAATCCCTGACGGCCGAAGCGTTTCGTCGAATCCGCACGAACCTCCGGTACAGTGCGCCGGCCGCTCGACAACGTACGATTCTTGTCACCTCACCGCGCATCAATGACGGAAAGACGACGGTGTCCAGTAATCTGGCGCTCTCCTGTGCGTTCGATGGTCAGCGCGTGCTTTTGATGGATGCAAGCTTACGGCGACCGGGAATGCGGCATGCTTTCGAGAAGATTGGCGAGCGGGGGCTCTCCAATATTCTCGTGGGGGAAGCGCCGTTCGACTCGTGTGTAACGCACACGGAACTATCCGCACTGGATTTACTCGGCACCGGTCCCATTTCGCCCAACCCGGTCGAACTTCTCGGCAGTGAACTGTTTCGCAAACTCCTCACCGAAGTAGCGGGTCAGTACGACAAGATCATCCTCGACACGGCGCCGGTTCTCTTGACCAGCGACGCGTTGGTTTTGGCGCCGGTGGTGGACGGCGTCGTCGTCGTGGTGCGCGCCGCCGCGAACACAAGGGGCGCCGTGCAGCGGGCATGTTCGTTGCTGAAAGATGTGAACGCCCATATTTTGGGCGCGGTGCTGAACGCCGCGCAGGTCACGCGCGGGGGGTACTTCCGGGAGCAACTGCGGGACTTTTATAACTACCAGGCGGATACTTCGCCGGAAGAGACCAAGAAGCTACCGAAGTCCTAGGCTGTCCGCCACTTGCCGGGCTCGGGCCGCGTTGTCGATCTCCGTGCGACGCTCTATAATCGACCCGGTAGGCGGTGAATCCAAGTAATCCGCACCGCGGCTCTGAGGCGCCCTTGGCGGTGCCGAGGTGAGAATGGAAAGGAAGACCATGAGAGAGGTCCGCATGCTCGACCTCAAGAGTGAACACGATATTTTTGCGGAGGACGTGCGCGCGGTCGTTGACACCGTCCTGTCAAGCCAACAGTTTATAGGCGGTCCGTTCGTGTCCCAACTGGAGACAGAGCTCGCCGCACGCATCGGGGTCCGCACCGCCGTAGCTGTCAATAGTGGCACGGACGCCTTGCTTTGCGCCTTGATGGCCTTGGAGATAGGCCCCGGCGATGAAGTCATCGTGCCCACTTTTACCTTCTTCGCCACCGCGGGTGCCGTTCATCGGGTCGGCGCTAAGCCGGTCTTTGTCGATATCGATCCACGTACGTTCAATATCGCGCCCGAAATATTGCAGGCCGCGATCACCGAAAGAACTCGGGCGATCATCGCCGTGCATCTTTTCGGTCAATGTGCGGACATGGACGCCATCAACGCCCTTGCCACGACGCACAAACTGAAAGTCATTGAGGATGCGGCGCAAGCACTGGGCGCGACCTATCGCGGTCGCAATGCGTGCACGTTTTCCGATCTGGCCTGTGTTTCGTTTTACCCTACGAAAAACTTGGGCGGCTATGGTGAAGGAGGGATGATCTTCGCCAAGGACGAAGCGTTGGCGAACATCGCCCGGCAACTGCGAAGCCACGGCGAATCGGAGCGTTACGTCCACGAGCGGGTCGGCGGCAACTTTCGCCTGGATACGATGAAAGCCGGAATTCTTCTCGCGAAGCTGCCGTATTGGGACGACTTCACCGATCGACGCCGATCAAGAGCCAAGCGTTATGACGAACTGCTGAATGGCGAACCGCTCATCACCCCGTTTGTTTCGGACGACGCGCGGCACGTATACCACCAATACTCTGTGCTGTGCTCGAAACGAGACGAATTACGATCGTTCCTGGGCGATCGAGGCGTGCAATCTGGCG
>JADFIX010000286.1:0-3039 GCA_022566435.1 Planctomycetota bacterium | reverse complement strand
TCTCTCCACCTCCAGGAGCTGTTTGCGGGCTTGGGCCACAAGCCGGGTGATTTTCCGGTGGCCGAGAACCTGTGCCGGCAGATCCTCTCGTTACCCTGTCACCCGATGTTGACAAACGATGATGTAGACTATGTCGCTGAGTGTGTTCACAAGTTTTATTCAGCGTCGGACGCGGAGCGACCCGCGATTGTCGGTGCAGGCAGCGCCGACTAGCACGCGCGATGGTTCGTGAGGGCGGAGCAGGAGATCGAAATGCGTGTATTGGTCACCGGCGGTGCAGGATTTCTCGGAAGCCATCTTTGTGACCGTCTATTGGACGACGGGCATGAAGTGATCGCACTGGACAACCTGTTTACCGGCGCCAAGCGAAACATCCGTCATCTGCTCGATCGGAAAGATTTCGAGTTTCTAAGGCACGACGTGGTCAACCCGGTCTTGCTCGAAGTCGACTGGGTTTTCAATCTCGCCTGTCCCGCCTCGCCCGTTCACTACCAGTACAATCCGGTCAAAACGATCAAAACGTCCGTCTTGGGTACGCTCCACATGCTCGGCTTGGCCAAACGCGTAAAAGCGAGAATCCTGCAGGCCTCCACCAGTGAAGTATACGGCGATCCGCAAGAACATCCCCAAAGTGAGACGTACTGGGGGCACGTAAACCCCATCGGCCCCAGAAGCTGCTACGACGAGGGTAAGCGGGTGGCTGAATCGCTCATGATGGATTATCACCGCCAAAATAAAGTCGACATTCGCATCGCCCGAATCTTCAATACGTACGGTCCGCGGATGGCCGTCGGTGATGGCAGGGTGGCGTCCAACTTCATCGTGCAGGGGCTCAAAGGCGAAAGACTCACCGTTTACGGCGATGGTTCGCAAACTCGAAGTTTTTGCTACGTGAGTGATCTTGTTGATGGTCTTGTGCGCCTGATGAACTACAAAGGTGAGGACGCCGCTGAGCCGGTCAACCTGGGCACGACCGACGAGCTGTCCATGAACGATCTCGTGGCTTTGCTTGGTCGAATTCTCGGTCGCGATCTCGAAGTCGAATACGGACCGCTGCCGGACAACGATCCGGTTCGCCGCCGCCCGAATATCTCGCGCGCCCGCGAACGGCTCGGCTGGGAGCCCGGCGTCCCGCTTTCAGAGGGACTCGGGAAAACAGTGGAGTACTTCCGAGAGGCGACATCTTGACGATCGCGACATACATCGTAATGAGACACGCATGAATTCCGAGTCACAACTTCTCCAAGCCGCCCGCGAGCGAGTCCTGGTCTTCGACGGCGCCATCGGCACGAGCGTCCACGACCTCGACCTACCGCTCGAAGACTACGATGGGCACGAGAATTGCACGGACTACCTCGTGTTCTCACGCCCGGATGCCGTCCGCCAAATCCACCGCTCTTTTTTGGCCGTCGGTTGTGACGCGGTCCTCACAAACACGTTCGGTGCGAACGAAGTCGTCTATGCGGAGTTCGGGCTTCAGGAGCGCGTTCGCGAAAGCAATCGCCTGGCGGCCGAGATCGCGCGTGAGGCGTGTGATGAGTTCAGCAAGCCATCGCGTTCTCGCTTTGTGATTGGATCGGTCGGACCCGGCATGCGACTGCCATCGTTGGGACAGGTATCATGGGATGTACTCCACGAAAGCTATCGCCAGCAAGTGCTCGGCCTGCTGGACGGTGGGGTCGATGCGGTGCTGATTGAAACCTGCCAGGACATTCTGCAAGCCAAGGTAGCCGTCGTGGCGGCCATTGACGCGATGACGGAAAAGGATATCCAGGTACCTCTGTTTTGCACGGTGACCATCGAAACAACCGGGACCATGCTCGTCGGCAGCGAAATCAGCGCCGCGCTTGTGGCATTGGATCCCTACGAACAAATCGTCGGTCTTGGGTTGAACTGTGCCACCGGCCCGCAGGAAATGAGCGAATACGTTCGTTTCTTGAGTCACTCCAGTGAGCGTCTTCTCATCGTGCAGCCCAACGCCGGCCTGCCGCAACTCATCGACGGGCAGACCCGTTACCCGTTAACGCCTGAGGAGTTGACGCGCTGGTTGGTCGAGTTCGTGGAAGTCGACGGTGCCGCCATTGTGGGTGGCTGCTGCGGGACGACGCCGGCGCACTTGGCCGCAGTCGTCGACGCTATGGAAGGTCGCCGGCCCAAGAAGCGCCGCGCGACACTCGAACCCTCGGTGAGCAGCATCTACCAAGCGGTTTCGATTCGTCAGGAGAACGCCTGCCTGGCAATCGGTGAACGGACGAATGCCAACGGCTCGAGGAAATTCAAAGAGCTGCTTGCGGCGGAAGATATCGACGGCATGGTCGAAGTGGGGCGTGAACAGGTCCGTAGCGGCAGTCACCTGCTGGACGTATGCGCGGCCTACGTCGGTCGTGACGAGGTCAAGGACATGACCGAGCTGATCGCCCGATTTCGGACCGACATCACCGCGCCTCTGGTGATCGACAGTACGGAGGAACCGGTTCTCGAGGCCACCCTCAAGCTGGCGGGCGGAAAGTGCATCATCAACTCGATCAATCTCGAAGACGGTGAAGAAAGGGTGGACAGAATCTGCCGATTGGCCAAACGCTACGGTGCCGCACTCATTGCCCTGACGATTGACGAAGAGGGCATGGCCAAGACATGCGACCGAAAAATCGAGGTCGCTAAGCGTCTCTACGACATCGCGGTCAATCGACACGGGATACGCCCCAGCGATCTGATCTTCGATACCTTGACCTTCACCATCTGCACCGGTACCGAAGATGATCGCCGCCTGGCGGTCGAGACCCTCGATGCGATCCAAGAGCTGAAGAAGATTCTGCCCGAGGCGCATACGTTACTCGGCCTCAGCAACGTCAGCTTCGGCGTCAAGGCGCCCGTACGTCGCGTGCTCAACAGCGTATTCCTGCACCACGCCCGAGAGCGTGGTCTTGATGCGGCCATCATGCACGCCACGGGCATCGTGCCGCTTTATAAGATCGATGAGGCTCAGCGCAGGACGGCGGAGGATCTGATTTTCGATCGACGGCGCGAGGGATACGACCC
>JADFIX010000285.1 GCA_022566435.1 Planctomycetota bacterium | reverse complement strand
CGATGATCGCGACGTCATCCTGGTAGACGGGAACAACGATCGTTGGCTCGATCTCATTACGGCGGCCACGTTTGGCGAACAGCCACGGCTATACATGAACCTTCGCAACGACGATCAAGGTCAGTGGCTCGGCTTCCACTATGAGCCCGCCGACAATCGGCTGCCGGTGACGTCACGGGAGAACGAAGAGTGGACCTCTTTTTTGTTGATTACGACAACACCCTCGAAGATCGACTTCTCATCAACGACGGGAACGGGTTTTTCACCGACGAAACCGCGAGCCGCATGCCGGCGGAATTGTCAAATTCGGCCTTCGGCACCGCGGCGGAAATCGTGGACATGAACAGGGACGGGCTTAGGGACATCATCAAGTGCAGTACGCTCGATGATGTAATCAACTCGGTACGCGTGCTGTACAACGATGGCGGCGGCCATTTCTCTAGAATGCAACACGTCAGCACTGATGCTCCCTACATGATGCTCACCGGTGAGTTCAACGGCGGCTCCCGTTCGGATGACGTCTTCGTCGTGACCGACGGCCAGGATGTCTTCCTTATCTACAGCGGAAATGACGAGAACGGAAACGCGAATTTCCAAGAAATCGCCGTCAGCAACAGCCCGGGCACGACAGGCATGGGCGGCAACATTCGCATTGCCGATTTGAATGGCGACGGTTTCAACGACGTCGTGGTAGCGGATATTGACACCGATGTTCCCAGTTGCGATCGGCGAATGACAATTTTGCGGAACAACGGTTCTCCCTTTTCTCCACGCCTTACAGACCCGCTGAACGGCGCCCCACGACCGTGGCTCACTTCCGGCACGTTTGATGTGGCTGTTCTGGACATCAACGGCGATGAGCGACCCGACTTGTGGTGCGGGACCTGCAACGGGAATCGGATCTTCATCAACACCACCGAACCCGGCCAGGGTGAGATTCCCACCGTTTCTTCATGGGGCGTCATGGCGATGACGCTGTTGCTTCTGGCGGTGGGATCCGTGGTCTTTCGTCGGTTTCTGTCGATCCCGGGTGCGACCGTCCCGCGCCATACGTAACCGCCTGCCGTAGACTCTTGGCGAACAATGTCCCCTTTTCCTCCGTGATCACCCGTCCTAACGCGCCTTGCATCGTGTAGTCGGCGGCCGACCACATTTTTCTCCGAAATCATTGAACGATCCCGCCGGACGTGCGACTGTACTGGTGGAATCGATGAGCAGAACGCATGAAGACATTCAGGATGAGCTCCTTGTGCTGCAATGCCAGGAAGGCGACGGCGATGCGCTGAAGACGCTGATCGCACGATGGCAACCGCGGCTCGCCCGGCTGGCCTGGCGTCTGACAGGCGAACGAGAGGCCGCACGAGACGTGGTGCAAGATGCCTGGCTGGCGATCGTACGGGGCCTAGCACGACTCGACGATCCCGCGCGATTTCGTTGGTGGGCGTATCGCATCGTGGCCAACAAGTGCGCCGATTGGATCAGGCGGGGCAGCGTGAGGCGGACCGCCGCGACGGAATTACGAGACGCGGCGGTATCGACGCGCGACGATGGCTCGAATCAAACGGATTCGGCGGATGACGTGGGTCGCATGCGCGACGCGATGGCGAAGCTGCCGGATGAACAGCGGGCGGTCTTGTCGCTTCATTATCTGGACGAGATGGGCGTGAGGGAAATCGCCGAGGTACTGGGCGTGCCGGAAGGCACGGTAAAGTCGCGGCTGCATCACGCGAGAAACCGTCTCAAAGATGCTTTGGAAAGGGTAACGAAATGAACGAGCTGGACAAGAAAATCCGAGAAACTCTTCGCAAAGAAGACGCCGAGATATTCGATGATCTCGGGGGCGAACCGTCGGTGTTCGAGATGCTCATGGAAACATGTCGCGGAAGACACCGCTGGCTGAACATTTTGGGGGCGTTCTGGACGCTCGTGTTCTTGGTGCTCGGCATCGTCGCCGCCGTCAAGTTCTTCGACGCGAAGACGACACGCGATATCGTCATGTGGGCGGCCGCGTGCATCATATGCGTGTCGACGGTTTCCATGTTGAAGGTCTGGTATTTCCTGGAAATGAATAAAAACGCCGTCACTCGCGAGATCAAGCGACTCGAATTGCAGATCGCGCGATTGGCCGGTCGTATCAAGGACTGAATTCACGCGGCGACGATGAATCCGCGGCCGCGTGTAGCTATTCCGCCCGTTTTCTCATGGAAAGGAACTGAAGAATGAAGACCAAGATCGATCACGCCTGCGCATCGTTTAGGCTTATTGGATTCGGGATTCTGGCGGTCGCCGCGATCTTGACGGTCCATGCAGTCGCGGCGCCCAGAGGTTCGGATATAAAAGTCAATGCTACGGTGAAGGCTCCGGATATCATCGTGGTTAGGGTTCGTCATGACATGTGTCCTCTGTGCAGAGAGCTTGATCCGAAGTTTCCCAAGATTATCCGAACCGCGAACGACGAATCCGTTCTTTTCGTGACGCTTGACCTGACCGACGAGACGACGCAGCAACAGGCGGCGCTCACGGTTGGGGCGTTGGGTATCGAGAGCGTCTGGACCGGTGACCTTTCGAAACTAGGGACCGTTACGTTCGTCGATGGGAAGAGCAAGCGGATCATCTCGTCCATTCAGACCGTGGATGCGAAAGAGATCGAGGCCGCGTTGCGTAAGGTCGTAGATTCGTCTCGGGGATAAAAGTGGGGCAGGCGGTCGCGGCGTCTCAGTTTTCTTTGGGAATGTCGTGTTCGTTACCAACGACAAGACAATCGCCCACCGCCGCACCGTGGACATCGTCTTCGCAGGCCACGCCGGAGAGCAGTCGAGAATGAAGGCTCTGCCGAATCCATCAATTAGAGTGTACGCGATGAGCGATATGTCTCGCGACCCACCGAACGCTTGCGAGATCAAGCGTTCATGTCGGACCAGCGTTTGGCCATCCTGCCGTAAATGGCCAGGGCGATGGTTGCGAGAACACCGATCGCGGCGAACGGGAGCCACGTATAATATTGCGGGTTATACGTTTCCCAAAGCAGTCGCGTGCAAGCGGGGCCGTCCTGGCCGACCACTTCTTGCAGTTTGGCGAATGCCTCCGTTCGCGTGATGCCCGTCAGTCCTTCCAGCGATGCGATCTTGCCATCCCACACCTTTCCGTCCCCGAACGGCGTGTGTTCGAGCAGGTATTTGAGGGACAGATTCGCCTTTTCGCCGACACGGGCATACAGCTTGCCGGCGATGTAATTGCCGAGCCCGCCACCGATCCCGATCGGAATGTTCACGTAGCCCAGGTACAGTCCTTTCTTGCCGGGCGGGGCGATTAGTCCGAGGTACTCGTTCTTTTTCGGCCCGGTCAACATTTCACCGAGAGAAAAGAACAGAATGCCGAGGAGGAGAATCCAACCGTTTCCGGTCAGCCCGGCAATCAACACCCCGGCGGTCGCCCCCAGCATGCCGAAAAGCATGGCTTCCAGGGTGCGCATTTTCCGGACCGCCCACGAGATCGGAATAATGAGAAACACGATGAGAAGCGCGTTCACCGCAAGAAGCATCTGCTGCGGCACACGAACTCGGCCATCCGGGCCGATCTCTTTCAGAAAATCGAACGGCATATGGGCGGCGACCATCGAGCTATCCACCCAATCGGTAATGAAGTTCGGTTGCAGATCCCAAAGCTGATACATCATGGCCCAGAAGCCGGACATGATCAGCAGCCAAGCGATCAGCCGTATGTTGGCGAGGTTTTCGATCGCCCGAAAGAAAACCTGAAACGGATTCTCGTTTTTCGGCGCGCCGGATTCAACGTGCGGTAAACCGATCAGCATGAAGAGGTTTAGCGAGGTAAATGCGGCACACGCGAGAAACAAGTAACGCCAATCCGCCGCCGAATGATTCACGAGTATGAGCGTGGCGGCGATAGGCCCGATGAAGGAACCGACATTAACGACCCAATAAAAAGTTCCCCACCCGAGTGAGGAATTGGCCTTCGTGAGTTGATGCGCAAGCGTGCCCTGCAAACCCGGCTTGAAAAAAGCGGTGCCGAACGCGAGCACGAGAACACCGCCGAAGAACCCCCAATAACTGTGGTACATCGCCATCAAGACCTACCCGGTCATGTTGACCGCGACGGAAAACAGAATGGTCTTGCGATAGCCGTACCGATCGGCGATTCCGCCGGTCACCATGGGAAACAGGGACTGGAAGACGAACCACCAGAGAAAAATCCATCCCTTATGCTCGGCGGTCAGGTGCAAACCACCGGGCTCGTCAGCCTGCATGACGTAGATCGCCGCAACGGGACGAAGCGTGTTATACGCCAGTCGTTCCCACATCTCGATGACGTTGCACATCCAGTACGTGCCGTTGAATCCGAGAAGGCGGAATGATTTTTGCGGCTGTTCTGATGAGGCGTCCGGTTGTTTCGAAGTATTGTCTGCCATGGTCGCTCCGAGTGAATCGCGGCGTTGCCCAATCCAGTGGACCAAAACCGCTCCGCGCCGAAGCGATCCCGAACCGGCCGCGCGATCCTAGAGCCGATACGACGGCCGGTCCAGCGTCCGCGTCTCGGCTCCGCGCTACGGTGATGAGTCTCGCTTGAGATTCTCCACTTGCGCAGCGTGGCACAGGGCCGCGATAGGGCTTTTTCAGCAATCGAGTGGCGAGAGAGCGAAGCGCACGCTAGGATGCCGTTAGGCGAGGACGGGTCGATCGGCTCGCGCGGCACCGATTCAGACCCGCTCGTGTCTTTTGGTCCGTGGCGAATTCCGTGCCGTAGTGCGGACGATACAGTGTCCTTGCAAAACAGACTCAGGTTCCTCAAAGAGTACGTCTCCGACCCGTCGACCGTCGGTGCGCTGGCGCCGAGTTCCGGGGCCTTGGCTAGCGCGCTGTGCGAGCCTTTTCGGCGATTCCAGAAACCGGCAAGGGTTCTCGAGGTCGGTGCGGGTACCGGTGCCGTGACCAGACATCTCGGAGCGTTGCTGCGCGAAAAGGACGAACTCGATATATGTGAAATTCAGCCGCGGTTTGCCGACATTCTCCGTCGCGATGTCTTGTCGCTACCGGAATTCGCAGAGGGTGGTCGATCGGGTAGGGTTCGCCTTCTCGTTCAGCCCGTTCAGGAAATCGCACACGAGAACCACTACGATTTCATTATCTCCGGGTTGCCGTTGACATCGTTCGATCTTCAGCTCGTTGAGGAAGTCTTCGATTCGTTCCGCCGGTGCTTGAAGCGTACGGGGGTGCTGAGCTACTTCGAGTACGTGGCCATGCGACGAACATCACGCACGTTTTCGGTCGGCCAGTCCAGAAAGCGCGTTCGATCGGTCTCTCGTTATCTTACCGCTCGCATCCGGGATCATCAGTTCGCCCGCCGCACCGTTCTGCGGAATTTTCCGCCGGCGTATGCACGTTACTTGAAATTCGAGAGCGAAGAGGTGTCGGTCGGCGGCTGATCCGGTCCGATGAAGCCACCTCGCATATTTGCAATACGGCGCAAGGTTATTTGGGGACGCGGGTTTCTAGGCGGCACGGGCTGCGGGTGCGATGCAGGCAAGATGCCTGCCGTACGAGTTCGTGACGACTCGGCGCTGTGATGTGAGGCGACCAGCGGGTTACGATGAGGAGATGGCTTCGTCGCGCTCGAGGGCGACGAGATCGTCGTACGTTTCGCGTCGCCTTATCAGTCGTGTGGTGGACCCGTCAATCAGAACCTCTGCGACACGTGGGCGAGAATTGTATTGACTGCTCATGGTGAAGCCGTACGCCCCGGCGGAAAAGATGCAGATCAGATCGCCGCGCTGCACGGGCGGCAGCCGCCGCTCCTTGGCGAGAAAATCACCGCTCTCACAAATGCCACCACCCACGGCGGTTAACACAATGCCATTGGCACGGATCTTCTCAAACTCATGATTGAGCCCGTCGACGATGGAACCGCTGAGAGTCGTGAGGAATACACCCCCCGTCTGCGAGAACATGGTGGCAACATTCATATCACCCGATGTTTCGGTGATATAAATATCTCCACTGGCGCGGGCGGTAACCGTCCCACCCGGATCCAGGTCAATATTGATAATATCAGT
>JADFIX010000284.1 GCA_022566435.1 Planctomycetota bacterium | reverse complement strand
GATCCGAGGGAGTAGACAGAATCGTCATTATGCGATCAACAGAACAGAAAACCATCGCGCGACGGGCGCGCGCATATTCTGCGGAGAATTCGCTTGACTCCAAGTCTCTTTCAGGTATGGGCCACCCGCCTGATCCCATCTGCGAGTGAACGGTCCTTCCGTGGAGTATCGCGACTACGGTGGGCGGATTTGGCCCCGAGCACACCCGAAGTCGCGGCGGGTATAACCCGCCCGACGCGACTGCTCGTCCACCCCCACAGTGGCGGGCCGCCGTCCTAGAAATCAAAATTAAGGATATTGAAGCGGACTTCGGTTTGCAGTTGCCTCTCGGGAAATGGCCTCAACGGCACGTCTGTATAGGTAGAGCGTATCGAGAATCTTCCATAACTCAGTTCCCCTGTGATGCTCTTAACCGTTTTACGTATAGAATCCCGTGGAAACAAATCGCTGCCGAATTGCCGCTTAATATCAAACTGGCCAGTGAGGCTCAGACCCGACGAGAATTGTGTAGTGAATCCTGCTTTGGCGTTTGCACTAGTCATAAAACTAGAGAATTCCATGTCGACGCCGTAGAATAACTTGGTATTATCGAATTCGTACGTGTCTAGGATACCTCCCCCAAGTTTGTATGTAAACTGCCGGGGCAGCACAGGATCCCACACGCGGGGTTTGGCACCGATAAGTCTGTGCACGCTATTCTGTACGAACTCACCTTCCTTCCCTGTCATCCCGAGTCCACCTGTCAGAAAGTACGAATACCCGGATCCTAAGTCTCCGGTTTTCGTGGCAGACAGCTCGGTATGACTGAAATAGTGCGCGTTGATACCGGCTGCGGGTGTAAATAATTTATATTGAAGTAAGTAACTCCAGGTGCCATTGGAATATTTCCAAAAACTATTATGAGTATCATTATCATCACCACTGAGAAAATCGTTGCGCACTCCAACTTCAAAGCGTGGCTCACTGGGATCTTCCTTGATGGCGTTCAATACCATATACAAGAGCTGCTCTCCAACGGTCCAAACGTCATCAAAGGCATCTGAAACACCCTCCCACAGATCATCCCAAGAAAACAGGCCAAGAGGGTCGTACTTGTTTACCGGATTGCTATGCACATATAGATAAACATTCAGACCATCTAAATAGCCGATGGAATCCCTAGTGACGTATCTGCCGTTTGCCGGGTCATAGTACCTAAAACCGTGGTTATCGAGACCGATCAGCGCATCCCGCTCCTTGGTGTTCGCAAGGCGATTGTTAGAAGAGGCTCCGAAGGAAGATACGATATTGCCGAAGGCTTCGTAGAGATCAGATTTTACGACGAATCCATCGCTATCGGCGAGTGCGACGGTGTGCCCGACGGCGTTGGAACAGAAGAATTCGTCGGTGCCGCCCGCAACGGAGCGATCACTGTAGAGGATCGAGCCGATCCCACCGCCCATGCCCGATCCGCGAACAAATTCGACATTGATGCTGGTCGTACCGCTTTCGAGTTCCTGGAAGGATACGCCGGCGTCGTAGCGGAAATAGGTCGTATTGCCGCCCTCAGTCTTCGAGAGACGCCGCGTGCGATAGTCGTAGGATGCCTGGAAAACGGTGGCGCCATTCGCGTCGGCCTTGACCAACCGATCGTTGACGTCCCAAACGTAATCCGTCACGGCGCCGTCGAATACATCCTTTTGAATGCGGTTGCCGTTTAGGTCATAGACGTAGTTTATCGTGTTGACGTCCGTCGTCTCAGTGAGCATCTCATTACGGTGGTTGTAGGTGTAGTCCGTGGTGACACCGTTGATCGTCTTCGTTTGTCGGTTGCCGGCCGGGTCGTAGGTGTAGGCATAGGTCTGTCCGGCCCAGTCCTCGCTGGTGAGTCGGTATTGCTCGTCGTAGCCGTAGACGAGACTTCGCGGGTCATGCCCTTGTACGGCTTCGTCGATCGTTCGACGCTGGTTGGAGAGATCGTAGGTGTAGGCCGCGTTGTATATGTCGTCCGGTCCGCCGGCCGTAGCCAGGTGGCTCGTGACGCGATTGAGGGCATCAAACGCGAACCAGTCGATCACGCCGTTGGGTTTCGTGCAATTGACGATGTTGCTGTTGACGTCGTAGTCATATGTTGTGATCTTGGCATCGACGCTGTCCACTACATGAGTGAGGCGGTTTAGTCGATCGAATTCACTTGTGAGCGTGCGGTCGGTCTGCGGATAGATGACCGAAATACGGTTGCTGTTGAGATCGTATGCACTCGTCACCGTGTACGGCGTTTCTCCCGCGTCCGTTCTATATTCGGCGACCACGCGATAGATCGCGTCATAGGTGAATTCGGTAGTACCGCACGCGCCTTTTTCGATTTCCCCCACCGAAACCGGGCAATCGGCGATCAGATTACCATTGTATTCCTCTCCCTGAAAGCCCTTGATGAATTGCAACACGTCGTTGAAGTTCACCAGCTTGTTGATCTGGTTGTTGGAGTCGTTCGTGATCGGATGTAGGTCGGTGACCGACACGTGCGTGGCGTTGCAAGCGTTGGGGTCCTGAAATGTCTTGATCGCCGCGACCGCATCGTCGATGTTGGCCGTGCCCTGGGGCGCAGTCCATTCGGTACCGTTGAAGGTGCCCACCGCGTCGCCCCACCACTTTCCGCCGCCGGGTAGGGCCTGCGTTTGGGCGACCAGGGGTGGATCCGACACCGACCCGTCGTCGATCGTGACGATGTCATATGTCGACGTGGGAATGATCGGGCAGCCAGTGAGGTGCACGGTGTCACACGCGCTCCAGTTCGGCGGTTCGGTGGGCCGGTTCCGCCCGACGATGGAAATGCAGTTCGCATTCGGTACGTCGGCCCACCACACCGAACCGATCTGACCGATCGCTACTGTGTTGACCAGTGTGTCGGTGAGCGTAAGTCTGATGTCGAAGGCTGCCAGGCTTGGATTGCCCGGGTTAATGGAGATGTAGCGGTTCTTGAGAATGTTGTGCGGCGGCCCCGCCGGCTGCGGGGACTCGATTGAGGCATCGCCGCCTCTGCAATTCGTGGCCGAAAGGAGATTGTCCATTCGGTCGTAAGTGAACGTACGAGTTTCTTCGATCGAATCGTTTGCGCGACGGCTAACCGACGTGATCACACGGTTCGCACGGTCGTAGTCCGATTCGATGGTTTGGCCCTTAGGGTCGATGCTGGCCTGGACGAGGCTGTTACGGAAATACTGCTTGGTCGTGAGGTTTCCCCCGGGCCAGATCTCTCTGACCTGTCGGTCGATCGGGTCGAATAGAAATTCCGTGGTTTGGAGTCCGGCGGCGCCGTTGTCCAATGTGAACGCGATCACATTGTTGTTTTGGTCGTAATAGCTGGAAGTGGTAACTGCATCGAAAGTGTCAAACGCGTTGGTGGTCGACAGCACACGGTTCAGTCCATCGTATTCGCTTACCGTCTGAACGCCGCGGGGGTCGATGACTTTGAGGACGTTGGAATTCCTGTCGTACTCCGATCGGGTGGCGGGACGCCTCAGTTGTCCGCCGTTTTCGGCGTCGGCGACCGGCGGACCCCGCACTTCAATGACACGATATGCGCGGTCGCTATCCATATTGGAGATGTTGCCGTTGGCGTCGATGGTCTGAACGACGTTGCCGCCCAGGTCCAAATGCGTGTCGATGACAACGTCGGGACCGGGCCTAATCGGGTCGAACACCTGGTCACCGTCGAGGTCGTGAATAGTGCGGGTCAAATGGTTGCGCGCATCGTAGACCATTTTGGTCTGGTTTTCGTTGGCATCAGTGACTCCCGTCACATTGCTGTTATTGTCGTAGACGGTGATCGTGGTCGGGCGAACAGACTGTGGGGGATCGCCGAATTCGACCGCAGCCTGCTTGACCGTGGTCGGGCGACCGGCACCGTCGTAGATCGTGTCAGTGCGGTTGTTTTCGGCGTCTATGCTTTGAATCGCGTTGCCGGCAAGATCGTAGACGCTTCGTGAGATAAAGTCCTCGGCGTCGTGGTCGATGAATGCGGCCGCATCGTTGACGTAGGTGATCTCCGGCGTGTAGACGTCGCCATCATTGCCATCGCCGTCAAAATCGAGTAACGAGATCGTAGGTCGGCGAAGATCGTCGTAGAACATGACGGTCTTTCGATCCCCGCCCGCGTCGGATTCGGCCAGTTCCTTGGTGGTCAGGACATTATGCACTTTATTGTAGCTGGTCATCGTGGCCGGTTCATTCGTGGCCGGGAGATCGTCATGCGCGACGCCCTCGCCGTCGGTCTGGCGTGAAATGGATGTCACCGGACGGTAGAAGCCGTCGTACACCGTGTCCCTCGCATAGCCGCGGCGATTGATACTCCGTGTGGGCTTCCAACCGGTCGTGTACATGAATGCCCCCGAGCCGGCGTTGTTGTCGTACTCGAAAGTTTCCGCGTAGCCGAGATCCAAAGCATCGAACGTCTTTTTGCAAAGGCGCAGCAGGGCGTCGTACTCGAATTCCGTCACGTTACCGTTCGGATCGGTGATGGTTTCGACGAGCCCGACAGGGTTGTAATTATTCGTGGTAATGAGGTCTTCAGCGTCGTCGTTGATGGCCGGATCCGTCATGCGACGGCGTGACTTGGTGACTCTGTTCATTGGGTCAAAGACGCTAACGGTCACGTTGCCGAGGTCGTCCGTCTCTTCGATGACGCTACCGTTGAGGTTGTACTTGTACTCAATAGTGCTAGTGACAAGCGGTCCGCCCGGGCTTTCTTCCACAGCCGGGTTTGTGGTCCGGGTCCGGCGGTAGAGGGCGTCGTACACCTGTGTGTAGACGTTCTCTTCGGGATCGGTCATCCTGACTTTATTGCCCATCACGTCGTTTACCGTTTCGGTGTCGAGTTCGAGCATCTCACCGGGGTACCCCGTCACGGAAGAGATGAGCGTGTAGTATATGTTCAGATCGGCATCGTCGAACGATCGCGTGAAGATCGTCACGCGCCCGTCTGGATCGGTCACTTGATCGACAAAACCGTCGGACGCATATTGATAAAGCGTCGTCTTACCTAACTCTTCGCGCACTTCGGTACGATTGCCGTTGGGGTCGAAAATGAAGTTCATTTCCTTGCTCTCCCCGTCCACGAGCCGCGTCATCTTGCTGAAGGCGCCATACTCGTAGTTCGTGGTGATGGTTTCACCGCTGCCGATATCCGTTATTGTACGCTGCGTCGGCTGATTGCTCTGTTGCGAAGCAAGGTCACCGTAGGTGTAGTCAATCATATTCCCGTTCATGTCCGTCACGTGGAACAGATTGGCGAAGGCGTCCGCCGTCCACTGGAACACGGCCTCGTTTTGCGATTTGAGTGCCTCGGACGTGCGGGTGAGTTGGGTGACGTAGATGGCTACACCAAACTCGTTGTCGGCCGGCAGCCGTTGGGCCACGAAATCGTACTTGGCCGTATTGTCGCGCGTATCCTTGGACCGGGTGATGACGCGTTCGGGGGTGCGTGTTTCCTGCGTCAGCACCACCGGGCCATCGATGGTCGAAGCACCGGTGAGACGAATCTTCTGCTGGTAGAACGTTTGCCCTTGCAGGTTAAATGTAGATGGGAAAAAGTCGGTTATATAGCTGAAGGTCGTTTCGTGTCCCCGCGCGTCGATGATCAAACTAGGGCCGACGTAGCGATTCTTCGTAGTCTCATCTGTCGGCGGGAGGCTCGGTGGTGATTCGGTGTCTTCGGTCGGCAACTCGACCGCGTGGTAAGCAAAGGTGACGGTGGGCTGAGCGGGGATATCTCCGTTCTCCGCGTCCGGCACTTCTTCGCGCTTGACCTCGAGGAGCAGGTCCCACGCCTGTCCGCCCGACAGGCCGAAGGAATACGTGGTTTCCCGGCCCATCGGATCCGTGACCGTATTAAGGCGATCACCTCGATCTACGCCGTTGAGCCCGGAACCCAAATTATAAGAGAACTGGAGCTTGCGTTCCGGATAGGCCGCTTCGTAAATTTCCGCAACGAGAAAACTCAACCGATTCGTCGGATCGGAACTATCGTAAACATACTGGAGTCGGTTTCCGTTTCGGTCCTCAATGTGGGCAAGGCGGTAATAGTCCTCCCAATTCTCA
>JADFIX010000283.1 GCA_022566435.1 Planctomycetota bacterium | reverse complement strand
GAGCCGGCGGGCTGAACATCGACTCGTTGGTGCAAGCAAAGAAGCTAGCCGATCGGATGGGCGGCGTCGATGCGGCGAAAGAGGCGCTGGATGCGTTGGCGAAGTTGGTGTAGCGGCGTCTTCGCACGTAATGCGCCGACGAGACGCCGTAGAGTACGGCTGAGCTAACCAGGGGTTTTCCAATCCTTGGTCAGCAGGCTCGTCTGCCAAATGGCCCGTGCCACCGGGGCTCCAAGAGATGGGCAGTTTATCTCTCGGTTGCCAAAACGCCTCAGATCCTGCGCCGGATGATACCTCCAACCAAACAGCACATCGTTGGCTGGATTAGGACAGGCTTGCCAATTTGAACGACTCGTAGCAATGCCGCCGTGAGCAATGGTGGAAGATCGTTGGCCAACGTGGAAAACCACGGCTCTTCACATAGGGTATTTACCCTATCTGTCATCGTTGAAGAGGCTGCCGGTGGAAATCCAGAATCGCGAGAAAACGATTGACAGCGCTGTTTGGCGGCATTTCAATGCAGGTTCGGCTCGGCTGAGCCGTGCGCAGCAGCAAGGGATGCCCCATGTCCGCCACAAGTGTCCTGCCTCCGTCTCCCTTGGGATTGTTTCCCGGGCAGCCCAGGCCGCGACTTTACGATGCGCTTGTCGAGGTGATGCGTGTCCGGCACTACAGCCGCCGAACCGAGCAGGCCTACGTCCACTGGATTCGCCGCTTCATTCTATTTCATCGTCCCCGCCATCCGCGCGAGCTGTCTGAAACCGACGCGAATCGATTCCTCACGCACCTCGCCGTCGACAGGCGCGTTTCCGCCTCAACGCAAAACCAGGCGCTGGCGGCGATTCTGTTCCTCTACGAGAAAGTGCTGGAACAGCCGCTGGACCGTATTGAAGGCGTCGTTCGCGCCCGCAAGCCAAAGCGACTGCCCGTCGTCCTGACGCGCGACGAAACGCGACGGGTTCTGAACGAACTCGAGGGAGTGCATCGCATCATCGGGCTGCTGCTGTACGGGTCGGGCCTTCGATTGCTGGAAGCCCTGCGGTTGCGTGTCAAAGACGTCGATTTCGCGCGGCGCGAATTGACGGTTCGGCAGGGGAAGGGAGACAAAGATCGACGCACGATGCTCGCCTCGACCGTCGAAGACGGCCTGCAAAGGCAGATCGAAATTTCCCGGGCATTCCACGAAGCCGATCTCCAGCGCGGTTTCGGCGGTGTCGAGTTGCCGCACGCGTTTCAGCGGAAATCGCCGGGCGCGGCGTTTGAGTTTCGTTGGAAGTACGTATTTCCGGCCGGCGGAATCAGTAGCGACCCGCGCAGCGGGGTGAGGCGCCGTCATCACCTGCATGAATCGTCGGTTTCCAAGGCAATTCGCGCCGCGGCGAAACGGTGCGATATCACGAAGCGCGTGACCGCCCACACGTTCCGGCATTCGTTCGCGACGCACCTCATCGAAGCGGGCTACGACATCCGTACCGTGCAGGAACTGCTTGGGCACAGTGACATTAGGACAACAATGATCTATACTCACGTCCTGAACAAAGGCGGCCACGGCGTCCGCAGCCCGGCCGATTTTGACGATTTTCTTTCCGAATAACGTGCGCACGTTATTGGGATGTGTTCCGAATAAACACTCGTTATGCCAACTGGGCCATAGTTCGGCTCCGGCAGCAGGTTGTCTGATGATCAAAGCGTGTGCATGGTTCAATATCGTCGTCGGGATCCTCGTCGCGGGCTTAGCGCTCTTGGTCGAACTGGGGTTCGTCTGGATATCAACCAGCCTGGGTGGTGAGTTCGCTTGGGATCGCGAACTCTTCGAGTTTTCCATGGCTTGTGTGCCGTTGGCTGTAGCTGGTGTGTTGTACGCGTTTTCTGGTGTGTTTCTCCGGCGGTCCGAAACCAAAGTATTGGGAAAGGCTGTCCTTTTTCAAGGATTAGCCCTCGCCATCGCAGTTTTCGTCTCTGTCGGAATGTGGGTCCTCAATCCCCAAGAACATCTGATGTCAAAACCCGAGGATCACCTTGATTTCTTTGTTCCTGCTGGTTTCCTGTTGTTCGCGACGATCGAGTTGGCATACCTTTGGGTGCGTTGGAGCAAGGGACGAGGCATAACAAATCGCTCAACCGGAGCGGCGGTTGGGCGCGGAATTTGAAATCAACGTCGCTGACCGCCGCCCGGTTAGCTCAGGCGTTATCTGGCAAGAGCGTCCTCTTAACACAATGGCATCGAAAACTAAAAGCGAAGTCGTCCGCGGTATCGACCAAATCCAGTCTTCTGTCGTTCCACTGTTGAAGGAAACCGGCTTTCGAAAACGGGGCCGCTCATTCAATCGCCCTGCTGATGACGGGCTCGTTCACGTGGTAACATTTCAGGCCGGTGACTATCCGGTTGGCGACAACTACGAGATTCCTGGTCTGCGCGAAAGCCTCTACGGTCAATTCACCGTGAATCTTGGCGTCTTCATTCCAGAGGTCTTTACCTTGGAAAACGACCAACCACCGCCAAAATTCCTTCAGGAGTATCACTGTGAAATCCGGAAGCGGCTGGTTGAACTCGCAAACGGCAGTGATGTTTGGTGGTCCGCCACGACTGCTACCGAGGAAACCGCCGCTGAATTCCCACGTCTGTTCCAAGAATACGCTTTGCCGTTCTTTGCCCGATTTACCTCACATCAAATGGTTCTTGACGAATGGAAATCACACGGTGAATTGCCGTTACTTACCCCGGGCCGATCAAGCCTCGCGGCTGCCGCAATCCTGATGTCGCAAGGTAATGCAGCCGATGCGACGGCCGCCTTGCAAAACGCGATTGCCGTGTCGCCCGATCATAAAGGTTTCCAAGAATATGTGCATGAAGTTGCTGCAAAGCTCTCCCCGGAACCGTAGACTGATTGCGTGCTGTCGAAGCCAACACACTAAATGCCAGATAACAAGGCGCTCAACCTGACCCGGTGCTGCCGGGCGGGGTTTTTGGTAGAATTTGTTTCCTCTGCCCGGCAGCACCGGGCAGGTTAGCTTGGTCGTTAGGCCGAGTAAATGATGAAGTCGACGTGGAAGACCATCCTCGGGATCGCAGGGGGCATCGCCGGGTATGTCACGCTGCGTGTCATGGCCGGCCCTGTACATGTCCAGTTTGTTCCCGCTTGGTACTTCCTGCTACATGGACTCATCGGAGCTAGTTTCGGACTGTGTCTGGGAATGATGGCGGACGCTCGCAGAGTTTACTGGAAACCGATCCTTGGAATTGTCGGCCTAGTTGTTGGGGCTCTTGTCGGATTCGCAGTAGTCGTGGCCCTCGCTGGTCAAGATTCATTCCCTGGCGAGGTTATCTTCAAAGGGATTGTCATCGGAACGCCCGTCGGTGCGCTCTTGGGTTGTATTCTCGGCATCTTGTTGGGAACCCGTTTTGGCAGCTCCCATTCGACTTGATGCTCATGCCAAAGGTGGCATGCCTGATTTCGATCCATTTGTGAAACCGTTCACATATTGACACAAGAATAAACAGCATATTTGGCGCAGTTACAGCCTAACAAATCGCTCAACCGGAGCGGCGGTTGGGCGCGGAAACTGAAGTCAACGTCGCTGGCCGCCGCCCGGTTAGCTTAGACGTTAGCCGTCACTCAAGAATGATCTCAGAGGTGGTTTGATCCATGTACAAGGTCATTGCCGGCGTATTGGGCCTACTAGTCGGAGCCATTTTGGGAACCCTCATCGGTGTGCAAATAGCCGACGCGACCCTCGGACCGTCAGAATGGGGCATGCATGTAATTCCAGGTCTTTTTATTGGAACGCCCCTTGGAGGGTTGGTGGGCTGCTGCCTTGGCGTGGTCATCGCCGCTAAGATGGGGGCAAAATGAATTACTTTCCAGCTAGAACATCGACTTGATTCACTCGGAAGCGAAGACGCCGGCTAACAAATCGCTCAACCGGAGCGGCGGTTGGGCGCGGAATCCGAGATCCAAAGTCGCTAGCCGCCGCCCGGTTAGCTCAAACGTTATGTGGCAGGGCTAAAGGCAGAACGCTAATGCAAGTTTCCACGATCAAGGCGGACTGCTTAACTTGCGGCTTCTGGCATTATCGTCCCTGGCTCGGCGACTTTTCCTACGGTGAGGGAATCGCGCAGGGCTCCTTCGTCACCGGTACCGGCGAAACGTTCGCGTACCTGAATGTATTGAACAACTCCGGTTGGGATCGTCTTCGCGTTCTTGCCGAAGGTCTTGAAACCGACGAGTCATTTTTTCAGTGGCTCGTTGACCAATGTCTCGATCCAATTTCCGGTGTTTCGCTAGGCAGCGGGGTGCGCTGCCCCGAATGCGACTCGACTGATATTAAACTGCATGAAGGCATGCCTACCGGGCGGGTCGAAATCCCTGAGGCCACGTTTACAGGTTTTCTTTCGCTTGATCCGCATGAACAACAAACGCGTGTCGTTGAGCTTCACAGTGTATGGGGCGACGAATATCAGTAGGAGCATCGACTGGACTGGATACCGTACACGCCACATAACAATCCGTTGCACCGGCGTCGCGGGCCGCGCGGTTTCTGAAATCCACGTCGTTCGCCGCGACCCGGTGAACGGGGACGTTATGCAGCAAGGAAATTAGAATGCGATTCTATGGTCGATTCGCGTCAGCTTATGGCACAATGATGCTCGTCGTGTTCGTGGCATCAATACTCACGCAGAGCCACATCAACCTCGGTATGCTCGGGTACTACGGATTCCCCTTGGCTGCGCTGGCCTATGCGGTAATCCGGTATGCGATGGAAGAAAATCCTGTTCTGTTCGCGCGCAATGCCGAACAATTGCATTCACTCGACGATCAAACGATCAAACGGAACAATTCATAAATGTGCTCGGTCGAAAAGATGCACGGTCAAATACTTGCTCGGTTGGGTGCGCGAACAAAAGATGCGAGGTCAGCAACTCGCGATTCAACGTCAAACGTGAAATGCCACATAACAAGGCGCTCAACCTGACCCGGTGCTGCCGGGCGGGTTTTTTGGTAAAATCTGTTTCCTCTGCCCGGCAGCACCGGGCAGGTTAGCTTGGTCGTTATGTTGCAAAGGAGGTTCGTCGATGAATGCGTTCAATCCAATAATGATTGCCTGCATGGTGGCTGCGGTCGCGGTTGGCTCACCACTTGCTCCGCCGCCGGATGACGTCAACGTATGGTCCAAACCGACCGACGGTATCGAAGCTCGGATCACATTGGTCGAACGAACTCGGATCAACGGGACCCGTTCAATCGTACCGTACCTTGAGCTGCGTAATGTTACCGATAGCGCTTCGCCGATAAAGGTTCGCTGCGGAAGTAATCACGTTAAGTTTGAGCTCATCGGCACAGACGGGAAAGCCGTGCGGGAAGGGTGGAGCTTGCCCCGTAGCGGAGGGCATGCCGATCCAGGCATCATTATCTTGCCGTTTGACAGCTCGATCCGGATTGGAATGTACTGTAGTAACTGGGGCGTACCAAAGGACGCTGCGGCAATGATTTCGACCGACAGCGGTGCGTGGGTGCTCAAGTCGCACGAGAAAGGTAAATTGTTTCTCCGCGCGACAATAACGGGCGAGAAGCCGGATCCGAAGTCTCAGCGTATCTGGCACGGAACGATCGTGATACCGCCGGTCAAAGTTGATTGGAGTGAGTGACCGCTTCACCAGTTGCCTAATAACCGCATAAATCGGGTAAGGACGGCCATTGCTGACCGTCCTCCCCACACCACCTAGCATGCGGGTCCGCACTAGGCGGTTCCTCGAAGCGGAGCAAGCTTGCTCCAGAGTTGCTTTAACGAAAGCAGTCCTTGTTGCTCCAGCCACCTGTTCGGCATCGCGGTGCGCATGGCGGGTGTGCGAGACATCCGCCAGTACTTCTTGCGACTCGTGGCGTGCTTGATCGCCCAGTCGAGATTCACGCCAAGTTGACGAAGATTGCGAACCTTCGTGCGCGCGTAGCGCCACTGTTTCCAGTAACACATCCGCACTCGGCGACGAATCCAACCGTCCAGATCGGCGAAGTCGTCGAACTGGCGGGCCAGGCCGAAGTAGCCGATCCAACCTCGCACGTAACGGTTGAGATCGGTCAAACGACGCTGCATCGAGA
>JADFIX010000282.1 GCA_022566435.1 Planctomycetota bacterium | reverse complement strand
CAACCACTTCGGCAGGGGTGGGATGCGCGCGAAGATGGCCGCCTCTCCAGGCACTGCGTGCTCCTTCTCGCCCGCTTCGTGAGCCCGGTTTCCCATGCGAAGCGCGCCGCCGTACAAGCGCTTATTCCCGTCCGGCTGAGCACCGGGCGCCTCCTGTTCGTTTTGATAGGCCACGAGGCGGGCGGTGCGGTTGTCGGGCGACGACGCAGCGGTGTGCGAGTCGTTTTCGCCATGGTCGTGATGCTTGTCGTATTCCCACTCGAAGGCGCGGGTGTAAGCGACGGCCAGAATCTCGTCCTTACTGAAGAAACCGCCCAGGCCCAGGCTCGTCCCCGCGATGCCCGCACCGGAAATCGCCAGTACGCCGACGAAGAACGTCCAGCAGGTGACGGGCATCTTCTTGCGAAGCCCGCCCATCTTGCGCATGTCCTGCTCGTGGTGACAGCCCTCGATCACCTGCCCCGAGCAGAGAAACAGCATGGCCTTGAAAAACGCATGTGTAATCAAATGAAACAGCGCCGCGATCCACGCCCCGCATCCCATGCCGAAGATCATGTAGCCGAGCTGCGAAAGCGTGGAATACGCCAGGCATTTCTTGATGTCCACCTGAACCATGGCCACCAGCGCCATGAGCACTAGCGTCAGACATCCGATCGCGGCCACGAACATCAAGGCCTCGGGCGTCATCAGCCGGAACACCCGTGCCACCAGGTAGACACCGGCTGCCACCATCGTCGCCGCGTGGATGAGCGCGCTAACCGGCGTGGGGCCGGCCATCGCATCCGGCAGCCAGACGTGCAGCGGGAACTGGGCACTCTTCCCCATCGCCCCGCAAAACAGCCCGATGCCCATGATCGACGCCAAGCTGTAACCCAACATGGTAAAGTGGCTGGCAAAGATGCCCGTGCCGTTGGCGTATTGATCCGCGAAGACCGCCGCCGCTTGATCGAGGTCCAGCGTGCCCAACTGGAAATAGACGAGCATCAGACCGATCAAGAAGCCGAAATCGCCTACCCGGTTGGTGATAAAGGCCTTCATCGCCGCGGCGGACGCGAAACCCTTGTCGAAGTAATAGCCGATCAGCAAATAGCTGCAGAGACCCACCAGCTCCCAGAAAATGAACAAGAACAGCAGGTTGCTGCTGACCACCAGACCGAGCATGCTGAAACCGAAAAGCGAGAGATAGGCGAAGAAACGGTGGTATTTGCTCTTCCCGTCGACCTCATCGCTGTGACCGGCCATGTACCCGATGCTGAAGACGAAAATCCAAAACGCGATGAACGTGACCATGAAAAACATGACCACGGTAAGGGAATCGAGCTTCACGCCGACATCCACCGCTACCGTTCCGATGGTCGCCCAATGAAGACGAACGGCGTTGGCGGACAGAACCCTTATCGAGTCGGGATCTTCCCCCATCCACCCCACCAGGATGATGGTCGCCGCGGCCAACGGCACGCCCATTCCTAGCACGACGGCCACCCAGCCGGCCGTGGGCTTGCCCAGCCTCGGCCCGAAGAACACCAACAGCCAGAAACTGACGAACGGCGAAAGGACGCCGATCGCGAACAGGGTTTCGTAATAGTGCTCAGCCATTATCGATGATTCGAATCAACGCTGACTCGCGATTTTTTCCAAGTTTCAAGACCATCATCCGTCACGCCGCGCGCCGACTAGCCCTGAAGGGCGTCGGCGCGATCTACATCCACCGTGGCGAGGTTGCTGTATACATTGATGCAGATTCCCACGGCCAGCGCCGCCTCCGCGGCGGCCAGCACAATGACAAACAAGGCGACGATCTGACCATCGAGCTTGCCGGGTCCCAAGAACCGATCGAACGCCACCAGATTGATATTGGCGCTGTTCAGCACCAGTTCGACACCGATCAGAATGCCGATCGCGTTTCGCTTGGTCATCATCGTGAACAGTCCGGCACAGAAGAAGACCGCCCCCACGACGAGATAGTGCGTTAATCCGATCGTCAGCATGGACTACTTCTCCTGCCTTGCCAGATGGGCCGCCGCCACCATCACGATCATCAGCAACACGCCGGCCACTTCGAATGGGACGACATACGCCGTCAGCAACCTTTTTCCGATGGCTTCCACGGTCGCCCCGGGCACCACCGTCTCCGCGCCGCTCCAAGTCGCCCCGCTGAGCACGAAACAAAGACACCCAAAAAGCGTCGCGCAAACGACCACCGCGGCGGCCATCTCCAGTTTCGGTGTCGCGAACTTCACCCAGGGCGACTTGCTGGTCAACATCACGCCGAACACCAGCAATATGAGCGTGCCGCCCGCATAGACGATCAGTTGAATCGCGGCGATGAAATTGGCCGCGAGAAGAAAATAAAGCAGCGCCGCCGAGCCCAACGCGCCGAACAGCCACACCGTCATCCGCACGATATTTTTCGTAAAACAAACGCCCAGCGCCGACATCACCGCGACCGACGCGACGAGGTAGAACATGGCGGCATCCAACAAACCACCCGGCGCTTCGGCGGAAATCACTTCTCCCGCAGTGTCCGCGCCGATGGCCGTGCCCGAAAGGGGTCCACCCAAAAGCGACACCCCAAGGGCCATGGCGGCAAGTATTCTCACGCGCTCGATCATTTTCACCGTAAACGGCTTCGATCTGATTCGAAGCCTTTTCCATGCCCGTCCTTGTTCTTAGGAACCGGGCAGCACATCGATGACCAGCGTCCCCACCATACGGCGACGATGGTAGAAACCGTAGGCCGCGATCGCCGGGAATCCCATTGCGAAAACGGCACCGGCCGTTCCGAGTATCCACGTCACGATCTGGTCGAACATCGCCCAACCGGCGTGGTCGCTTGTCGCCGCCCACACCCAAAGCGTCGTACCCAAAAGCAAAACCATACCCAGCGGCAACAGCACTTGCATGCAAGCGTAAAGCACCTGGTCGATCCGAATCCGCGGGAGCGTCCAACGAATCCAGATCTGCACGTAGAGGAAAAACATGCACTTGAGGATGAGCCAAATCGGTCCGCTGAATAGAACGCCGTTCACCGCGCGAGACATAAGGTTGTCGCCCAATATGGCGATCACCCCTTGACCCCACGACGCGGGCAACGGCGAGTGCCATGCCCCGAGAAACAGGATGACCGCCAAAGCACTGACCACGAACATCGCCGCATATTCCGCGAAGAAAAACAATGACCAACGAAAGCCGGAGTATTCCGTATGGAATCCCCCGACCAGTTCGCTTTCCGCCTCGGGAAGATCGAACGGTGCCCGCTTGACGCTCGCCAGCGACGCGACGAAATATAGGACCAACGCGACGAACGCGAATGGATTACTGAACGCCAGCCAGCTATACCAACCGCCCGACTGCATCTCGCCGATTTGCGTCAGACTCAACGTCCCGGCGCAAACGACGGCCACCAGCAGGCCCATGCTCATCGGTATCTCGTAGGACACCATTTGACATGCCTCGCGCATGGCACCGTAGATGCTCCACTTGTTGTTGGACGCCCAGCCCGCCAGAATCACGGAAAGCACCTCGATGCCCAATAGCGCCAGAATCACCACCAGCGCCACGTCGAGTTCGCGAAAGACATACCCCACACCGAAAGGCAACGCCATAAAAGCCGCCGCACTGGGGACCAAGGCGAAATAAGGGGCGATTCGAAACAGCGGGGCGTCCGCGTCCTTCGGAATCAGGTCCTCTTTGAGAACCAGCTTGATCGCGTCGGCCACCGACTGCGCCCAGCCGTGCCACCCGCCGACGCGCATCGGACCCAAACGCGACTGGATCCGCCCGGCGACCTTGCGCTCCCACCAGATGGTGTAGGCCGGTACGAGATTGAAAAAACCGACCAGCACGCCCATCGCCACCACGTCGCGAAACAGCGGGAATTGGATTGGCCATAGCAGCAGCACTACCCAGCCGGGACACCACGACAACGCGCCGGTCATCTCGCCGAGCGTCAGCGGGCCGTCAAACCAGGTCACCAAAGCGGGATCGTCGGCAAGGGCGACCAGGTCGACCGAAACCCACTGAAACAGCAGATTGCCGCCAAAAACGCCCGCGCAAGTGGTGACGACCGCGCCGATGAGAATGAAAAAAGCATGCCGAAACAGAAGCTCGCCGCACCGCCGCCAGGTCTTGATGACCAGCGCCACCTTGGCGGCTCCGATCGCGGTAAGCACCGGACCGACAACCAAGAATAGCACCGCCGCCGGATGGCCGCCAAACATGCTTTGACTGGTCCACCAGCCCACGACCGCGACAACCAGCAAGGCGACGGCAACCGCCAGCGCCTTGGCCGCCACCGATGATGCGGAAGGTCGGTACTGAGGAATCCAGGGTACATAAAACTGTGTCACGTTGCCGCCTTACACCGTAACGCGTTGCAATAACTTACCAATCGGGGCGCGAATCTTAGCGACCGCCTTGCGACCGCGAAAGCCCCCTAATCATCTATTGCTCCGACGCGTGTGATTCGACGGGTAGCATGGGTCCCGATGTACATCGGGACCCATGCTACCCGACGCAACCCGACGCAACCCATCGTTTGAGCTGTGTCGGAACACTAGTCGTCGCCCTCGCTTCTCGCCGCACACCGCTATGCACGACCGACCGCCTCGAAGTTAGCGGTCCACCTCGCCCATGACGACATCGATGCTGCCGATGATCGCCGGCACATCGGCCAGCAAGACATTGCGACAGGCCTTGGACATAATCGATAAATTGCAGAAAGACGGTCCGCGAGCCTTGACCCGCGCCGGAATCGCCGAACCGTCGCCTTGCACGTAGAAACCGAGCTGACCGCGTGGATTTTCGATTTCCACATAGACTTCGTCCGCGGGCAGCTTGAGGTTCTTCATTTTCGGAGCTTCATGGGATCCGTCCGGCAAGCGATCTAACGCCTGCCGAACAATCCGCACCGACTGCACCATCTCCAGAACGCGCACGAAGTACCGACTCCAGCAGTCACCGACGACCACACCGCGCGGCACGTCGCCGGTCCCGCCGGGCTCACCGATCGGAACCTCGAAGTCGTACGTCTCGTAGCCGTCGTAGGGAAGCGTTTTACGCAAATCCCACCGCAGACCGCTCGCCCGAAGCACTGGACCCGAAAGCCCGTACGCCACGGCGTCTTCGGCCGTAAACACTCCGACGGTGGCGGTGCGTTTCACGAATATATGGTTAAAACTGAGCAAATTGTTGTAATCGTCGATTTTGGGCTCGAAGTAGTCGAGAAACTCGCTACAGCGGTTCACCCAGCCGTCGGGCAGGTCGTCGTGTACCCCGCCCACGGTAATGTAGCTGTAGGTCAGTCGCGCCCCGCACGCCTGCTCGAACAGATCGAGAATCATCTCTCGTTCGCGAAAACAGTAGAGAAACGGCGTAAAGGCACCCATGTCCAGTCCGTAGGTCCCCAACGAGACCAAGTGTGACGCGATCCGATTCATTTCCGCGAAAATCACTCGGATCACCTGGGCACGGGGCGGCACTTCAATCCCGCATAGCCGCTCGACCGCGACGGCAAAAGCCTGGTTGTTGTTCATCCCCGCCAGATAGTCCATACGGTCGGTGTAGGGGATGTACTGATAGGGTGGAA
Source organism: Planctomycetota bacterium (assembly GCA_022566435.1). Lineage (GTDB taxonomy): Bacteria > Planctomycetota > Phycisphaerae > UBA1845 > UBA1845 > JADFIX01. Next base: position 513 of record JADFIX010000282.1, on the reverse strand, counting down.
GGTTCTCGCCGATCTTCTCGGCACAGCGATGCAAGTACCCGATGTGCGGCACCGCCTCGAGCACCATCTCCCCGTCCGTGCGCAGCACCAGACGCAGCACGCCGTGCGTCGACGGATGCTGCGGTCCCATGTTGATCAACATTTCCTCGGTGCACAGATCGCCCTGGCCGCTTCCATCGGTGTCGATCGGTACATCGGGGAATGAGTCCAACACTGTGTCTCGCATGGTCTTCTTCGTACCTTACAGGAATCGTTAGTGACGCGGATTCGTCAGCTCGTACTCCGTCGTCGCCGGGATCCCGTGATATTCGAGCGGGAAATCGTAGTCCTTTCGCAACGGATACCCTACCCAGTCGTCCGGACAAAGAATCCGTCTGAGGTCGGGGTGCCCGCTGAACCGTATTCCCATCAAATCATACGCCTCCCGCTCATGCCAATTCGCGGCGGCCCACACGTGCGACACCGTGGGAATCACCGGGGCATCGCGATCGGTTACCACGCGGACCGCAAACT
>JADFIX010000281.1:731-6102 GCA_022566435.1 Planctomycetota bacterium | reverse complement strand
GGAGCAAGCCGAAGAGGGCGAATACGCTGGGACGGACGCACTTGTTCGGGAGATCCTGCAGAACTCCATGGATGCTTCCATCGGGGATGGACCCGTGCGGCTCCGTCTCGCCTTGCATTCCCGTGATGAACTCCCTGACAAGGATCGCTTGGGTCATTACTTCGGTCGATTGGAATCCCCGCTCACACACCGCGAAGTTGAATTTGATGCGGATGGTGTTCCCCAGTTAATTGATGGTTTTCTCGTTTGCGAAGATTTTGGAACTTCCGGCCTTGGTGGCGATCCAATGCTCGCGAAGGATCCGGTTGCGGGATCACCAGGGCGTGAGGACTTTTTCTGGTTTTGGCGGAACATCGGTCGGAGCGGAAAAACCGGGGACGACCTGGGACGCTGGGGACTTGGCAAGACGGTCTACCGTGCCGCCAGTCAGGTTGGCTGCATGCTTGGGCTCACCGTTCGTGAGGAAGATTCTCGCGAACTGCTGATGGGGCAGGCCGTTTTGAAGATTCACGAACATGAGGGAACGGAGTATTACCCGGAAGGATACTGGTGTTCGGGAAAAAACGCGAATGGCTTGCCGCTTCCGATCGAGGATCCGGACGAACTCTCACGTTTCCGAAATGAGTGGAAACTGACACGAAAGCCGGATGAGCCCGGCTTATCGGTTGTCGTTCCTTACGTCGCCTCTGAATTGAAGGGACGAAGGCTTCTCCAAGCAATCTGCGTTCATTTCTTCTTGCCGATCATCAGAGGCGAACTGGTTGTTGATCTGGTCACGCTGGACCCCGACATCCGTGAGGTTCGCTTGGACTCCGAGTCACTGGTGGAGTGGTGCCGTGGGATGGTCTGGGATGGTCCGAAGAGGACGAAGCGGCACGTCTCACCTCCGATCGAATTTGTCAAACGCTGCCTAGCCGTTCAAGAAAGTGCTGTCGCGACCCATCTCCTTGGCCAGACCAAGCTGCCAGAATTGAACGATGAATCATTTGATCCCCCGACTCTGGCGAGCTTGCGAGACGATTTCGCAAGCGAAAAACTGATTCCCGTCAAAGTTAGAATGGCCCTTCCAAAACGCCAAGGGGCTGATGAGGAAGGTGAGTTGGTTGTCTTCCTCCAACGCCAGCCGGATGGCGAGAGAGCCGATACCTATTACGTCCGTGAAGGGATGACGATCACTAAACTCAACTCGCGTGCCGGATTGAGAGGAGTTCACGCATTCGTACTCGTCGATAAATCCCGAATTGGGACTGAGGAACCGAATCCGTTGGCATCATTACTCGGGGACTCAGAGGGGCCGGCACACGAAGACTGGGATACATCCGAAGAGCGACCGAATCGTTTCTGGACGAAGTGGAAGGGGCGAGTGAAGTTCTGTCGGCGAATCGTCGACAACTTGGTCGAAGTGCTTTCGCCCCCGAAGAATGCGGCGGACTTTGAACTTCTCAGCGATTTCTTTTCGATCGAGAAAACTCAAGCTCCTGAACGGTCCAGGACTCCCGATTCAAATGGCAGTGGCCGTCCTGATTTTGGTGCCATTACGCCGAAACCGCGGTGGTACCGGCTTGATGGGCGACAAGGCGGTTTCCGAGTCGTGTCGACGAATGACGAGGATGTACCAGCAAATGCACAACTCAAAGTCTCGGTGGCGTATGACATCCCCAGTGGGAACCCCTTGAAGAAATGGAGTCCGTTTGACTTCGATTTCGGACACCAGGGTACGATTACCATGGAAGGCAAGAACGTGTCAGCGAAGAGGCTGGCGGGAAACGTATTTCTTCTCACGATCCAAGGGAAGAAATTCTCCTTTGGTGCTGAAGGATTTGACGAACATCGCGACGTATTGGTCCGCATCGATGAAGTCGACGGTGCCGAAGAAGGGGAGACTGAAGAGTTATGATTAAGCGAATCAACTCAACTGGCCGCCGTCGAATTGCACGCGACCATGTCGTGATCGAGGTGTTTGACGACAGTCCACGATCCTTCAACGCATCGATCGACCTCGCTGGGTTCGATGCACCGGCCGAGGCCGCTGTTGTCCTGGAAGCAACCTGTGCGGGCTCCAATACGATCTCTCGGTTCGAGTTTGGGACGGTAGGCGAACCGGCTCCGCAAAAACGGCGAATTCTCCAGGACCTCCACGGGGAGAACGTCTTCTTTTCGCTGAAAGTAATCGATCGAAGCGAGAGACTTGGACGCCTCTTGGGTTTGGCGGAGCATATTCGACCACTGAAGGGGGGAGCAAAGACAGCAACGGGGAGAAAGGGAATTCTTCCGGTTGAGAAGGCAGACCTGGGAGACGAGCTGTGGAGGCTGGAATTTCGAGTTGAGGATGTCTTCCTCTTGGTCAACGAGCGAATTCCTGATTTGGCTGATCGGGTTAGGTTCGATGCGGCCCTGTACTCGCTCATTTACCCAAGCATCATCCGTGAAGTGTTATATCGGGCCTTCGACGAGCAGAGAGATTCGGACGAAGATGATGAACGATGGCCGACACTGTGGTTGCGGTTCGCTCACCGTTTGCATCCTGAGCAAGAATCTCCACCGGAGGACGAGGACGACGAGGTGAGACAAGAGTGGATCGGAGAAGTGGTTTCTGCATTCTGCCGAGATCATTCATTGCGTGAGAAGTTCTCTCAGGCTGCAGGCGGTCAGGGTTGGGAGGAAGCCGTATGAAACTTCGTCGATTCAACTCTGACGGGATTCACGAGTTCAGAAAGTTTCTGGAAAAGTGCCGATCACACCCCAATACGGAAGTTCCAGTTGGTCTACTGGAACATCGCCTGTTCACAGAGATTGTCACTCCAGAAATCCAGATCGCTGCCGAGCCGTTCAAACTCAAGGGTGATGCGGCACGGTATTTGAACCCCGTTCTCAAGCCACTTCTAGCCGCCGAGGTTGAGAAAGACGCTGGCCTTTGGACTTGGTTGACACTCCTGTTCTTTGACTCGGTGTGTCCGTTTCAGGATGACAAACGGATCGTTAAGAATGACTATCGCTATATCTTTGAGCCAAACAATGTACGGCATGTCTATCGCCACTTACTCTTCATCTCATGGAGGGTGCTTCAACTGGCTCCGTTCCACAATCGTTTGTTCTTGAAGTCACGGTTGAGTACATACGATAGTGTCACGATCGACATCATGAAGCGGCTTTATCTGACTCGCATTCCCTGCATCTTCGAAGTGCTCGATCGTTTGTATTGGGATGAAAGCAAGGGGCGTCCGCGTCGTGGCATTACGGGATCAATCGCAAGTGCCGGCGACCTGACTCACCGCTTTCCTCTTCGAATCAGACAGCTCGAAATGACCTACGATTTGATGAGCCTCACTGCCGACCAGTTGATCGAGCTCTTGGGAGATGAATTCTCATTTGCCCGGCCACGGAGCCAGACGCCTCTTGAGGCGGAAGCTCGTTGATCCCCCGCTGATGCGACTCCAAGTTGTCGGCTGGTCGTGACGTCATGTGGGCTTCCGCTCGAACGAGTTTTTCAGATCGCCGACGCAGGAATTAACGGTGATCTCCTCTCTAGCCAGCGTTTCGGCTTCGTTCGAGGTTTTTGAATTGGTGCGAGGTCTTGGCGTTCAAAACGCGGGTGGCGCAGACGGTTCGGCAGAACTGTCTGCACGCCCTGGTCAACCCAGGCGTCCAGCGGACCACCTACGGTTACGACGCCCGCCGGGCAGAAGAGCGTCGTCCTGCTAGCTAACACACAGACACGCATGAGTCCACCATGAAGCGGGAGCAGGACGTGACGACGAGACCGCGACTCTCTTTGTGCATGATCGCCCGAGACAACGTCGGCGTGATCGAGCCGTGTCTGGAGAGCATCCGGCCGTGGGTCGACGAGATCGTCGTCGTCGACACGGGCTCGAAAGACGACACGCCGCGGAAGGCGGAGCAGTTTGGCGCGAGGCTGTCCCACTTCCCCTGGATCGACGACTTTTCGGCGGCCCGCAACGAGTCGCTCCGGCGCGCCCGCGGCGAGTGGCTGTTCTGGATGGATAGCGACGATACGATCTCCGCCGACTGCGGCCGCAAACTGCGGGACCTGGTCCAGCGCGAGCATCATCCCGCCACGCTCAGCTACGTGATGCAGGTCCACTGCCCCGGCGGCGGACCAAATAAAAACGCTGCGTTGCGCATCTTGAGTGGACGGCTTTGCGTCTTATTGCCTGAAGGAGATCCCATGCGTTTTGGAATCGGCGTGTTGTGCTTGGCTTCGTGCGTCCTTTCCATGGCGGCGGCGCCCGCGGCGGGTCAGGAATGGACGCGATTTCGCGGGCCTAACGGTTCCGGCATCAGCGACGCCAAGACGGTCCCGGTGAGCTTTGAGGCGAGCGACGCCAATTGGAAGATAGAGCTTCCCGGCATCGGGCATTCCTCGCCGGTCGTCTGGGGTCAGCGGCTCTTTATCACTAGCGCCGATCTCGACGCCGGCAAACGCTATTTGATGTGCGTCAACACGGCTGACGGTTCGATCCACTGGACGCGCGAGTATCCGTTCGACAAGTACAAGAAGCACAAGAACAATAGTTTCGCCTCCAACACGCCGGTGGTCGACGCCGAGCGCGTGGTTGTGCTGTGGCAGTCGCGCGAGGCGTCGACGTTGATCGCCCTGGATCACTCCGGGAAACAAGTCTGGCAGTACGACCTAGGGCCGTACACCCATGGCCAAGGAGGCGCCACTTCGCCGATCGTTTACGAAGACATGGTCATCGTCTGCAACGATCACAAGCAAGGCAGCTTCCTGCTGGCCGTTGATTGTAAGAGCGGCGAAGTGCGATGGAAGATCGGTCGCGAAGGCAAACGGGCCTGCTACTCCACGCCGTGCGTCTACAAAACCAAGGACCGCCCGGCGGAGATCATCTTCACCCACAGTTTCGAGGGAATTGTCGGCGTCGATCCCCGAACCGGCAAGCAGAATTGGATGATCGACGTGTTCGGAACCTTCCCGCAACGGGCGGTCGGTTCGCCTGTGCTGGCCGGCGATCTGATTCTCGGCGGCAGCGGAGCGGCGGGCGGAGACAAGAACGTCGTGGCGGTGCGTCCCATCGACAGCGCCGACGGCGTCAAAGAGGTCTATCGTGTAACCCGCGGGGCGCCGCATGTGCCCACCCCGCTGGTGGTTGGCGCCCGGGTCTTTCTTTGGGCCGACAACGGCATCGTCACCTGCATCAAGTCCAACACTGGCGAAAAGGTATGGCGGCAGCGCGTCGGCGGCAACTTCTTTGGCTCGCCGATCTGCATTGACGGAAAAATCTACTGCGTCGACCTGGAAGGCGAAGTCGTCGTGCTGGCCGCGTCCGACGAGTACGAGTTGCTGGCCCGCAATCCGCTTGGCAAACTCGGCGACGGGCTGACGGTCGAGCAG
>JADFIX010000281.1:0-721 GCA_022566435.1 Planctomycetota bacterium | reverse complement strand
CCGCTTGGCGACCCCAGCCGCGCCACACCGGCGGTCAGCGGCGGAACGCTCTTTGTGCGAACCTACTCGCACCTCTATTCCATCGGCGGCGAGAAGAAGTAGGTGCTCTCCGCGAAGGCGAAGACCTTGACGCACGATAAGCCTCGAACCAATTGCAATCGCGCCGGCGATGTGGCACCCTAGGGGCCGATTCCTCAATCCCCCAACCTCTAGAAGATTCCCCAAGGAGCGTTTGCATGGGCGCCGAACAAAAAGCGCAGGACCTTGGATTGACGTTTCCAACAAAAGAGCCCGGCTATCTCAATCTCTGCATTCAGACCGGAAATCTGCTCATGACCTCCGGCCACACGAGCGACTTGAAAGGCAAACTCGGCGACGGGCTGACGGTCGAGCAGGGCTACGAGGCCGCCAGGGACTGCGCCGTGAAAATACTTTGCTCCGTTCACAACACGCACGGCACGCTCGACGGGCTGAAAGTGATCAAGCTGCTTGGCTGCGTCAACTCCACGCTGGAGTTCACCGACCAGCACCTGGTGATCAACGGCGCCTCCGACCTGTTGCACGAAATCTTCGGCAAAGAAGGCGACGGCTATCACGCCCGCAGCGCGCTGGGATTCGCCGCCCTGCCCACCGGAGCGGCCGTTGAAGTCGAAGCGATCTTCGAGATCGGCTAATCCCGATCAAGCACACAAGAACGCCATTCACAGACAGCGCCAACCTT
>JADFIX010000280.1 GCA_022566435.1 Planctomycetota bacterium | reverse complement strand
GAAGCCCGGGATACGTGCCTCGCCCATGAAGAAGAGCATCCCGGCATCCTGCCCAAGGGAATCTCGATCGGCAAGCCCTTGAACGCGCTCGGAAAACTCATCGGCTATCTCGACACAGAAACTTTTCCCAACGCGCGGAAATTCAACGCGGGGGATACACGGGGAGATCGTATCCTCGCGATCGAGGTATGCCAGGTGCCGTTGGATGTAAGATTCGGCTTTCTGTTGCGAGCCCACTATTTTCGTCATTTGCGGCAAAGTGGCCGTGTACTGGTCCGCCATATTTCGGCGACGTTCTTCGTCGATTTTCCCGATCACCGTGAAAATTCGGTCGGCCTCTATATCGACCGTGATATCGAGCATTCCCTCCCCCAGGAACATCGAGTACATTTTGCGGCCCACGTAGGGATCGATCAGGCCGGAGATGACCGATTCGATGTCACTCTGCAATGCCTCGTCGACAGGATAATTGTACACTAGTAAGTTATCGAAATTGCAGCAGACGACATGACCTCCGGGCCGGGTCACACGTTTGAATTCCTTGACCGCCTTGGCCGGCTCGTTCACCCATTGGAGGACGTACTTCGACCATACGATATCGAAAGAATCGTCGTCGAAGGGCAGGTCGAAAATGTCTCCGGTGTCGAAGGAAATGTTCCCGATCCCCTCTTCCTGGGCAACTTCCCTGGCATAGTCCAAATATTTTCCGTTGAGATCGACCCCCGTCACGTGGCCCCGAGCGGTGCGCTTCGCCATGAGGCGCGTCATGGACCCCGATCCGCATCCGGCGTCAAGCACTTTCGAATCAGGCTTCATGGGAATCCGGGACAGGTGATCCTCCAATCCGGCCAGTTCGGCCTGCCGATCCAAACGGCGGGGTTCCTCTTCGCTGTCCAAGGCATAGGGCCGTGAATCGCTCATTTCGCTCCATCGATTTCGGGAATGCTCCACGCGCATCGGTGAAAATCGGCACAGGGCGGCCGCTCCCACGGGCCGCCGAACCATCTCATATCGGCGATCCTTCCCATACCAGATTTCGGCAAATAAACGGAAGAAAAAAATATGAGTCGCTATTACTGGGACAAGAAAGATACGGTTGAGGATTGCAGGAGCATTGGAATCCCCTTCCTCAAAAAGCAGGGGTTTTTCTGTGGCCACAAATATGGCCGGATTACATGGTCAAAAGGTGAGAAGGAAGTCGCCAGTATCGGCATTACCGTCTCCATCTTGAATGATGATGGCTATGTCAAATTTAACTACACCACTACCCATCGATCCACTGGGGAGAAAACCGTGAATGACTACAAAGTTTCCCTGACTATACCCCTACCCATGGCCAAGTAGCGATGATGGACCCCAACTACGTTAGCCGTTCATCGTCCAGTTACAATAACACCATCCTCTTCACCGGCTTCACCGGTGGCGGCTGTGATGGGCTGCGGCGCATGCATTCGCGGTTTGAACCAAGTGACTGAGAGAAGTTCTCGTGAGTGATCCTGACTGGACCCTGCTGGCGCACGACCAGCACTATCCCGCCGGCGCATTATATGTGGTGGCTACCCCCATCGGGAACGCGGCCGACGTGTCGCTGCGGGCGCGCTACGTGCTGGGCATCGTCGACGCGGTCGCCTGACGCAGGCCGCGCGATCGCCCGGCATGCCGACCTGAGCCTTCATGTGGTCGACGCCTCCGCGCCAATTCAGCGCGATGCGATGGCTTCCGACCGCGTGAGCAGACACCCGACAATTCAGATCGTGGTGATGAACAAAATAGACTTAGTTGCAAACGCAAAACACGCGCATGAGGCCCCCACGGCCACGCGTGCTGTGCGTGTTTCCGCCGTGACGGGCCAAGGCATTCGTGAATTGGTCGCGACTTGCCTCTCGGCGCTCGATTTCGCTGCCCTGAGCGACCAGGCGCCGTGCCTTTTCACCGCCCGACAGGTGGCCCTGGCCACTCGGGCACTGGCCTCGATCCATCGCCGTGCCGACCGGTCCGCAGATTCGATCCGCCGCGAACTTATCGGAGCTTGACGCCGTGACACCGCCCGTTTAATCAATACATTCAGCGAAGTGGTTTTCCGGTCGGGGCTTCGACGCGCAGGTCGGGGCCTAGAAGTAGACGATTTCAATACCAGCTTCGGTTTTTGCTCGATTCGCGACATCGAGTTGCCTAAAGTCGTATTTGTGCGGGGCTGGTTGCCCGGCGCGGGAATCGCCGGACGTAACCGGTGTCAGGCGGACGGAATCGTACATGTCCAATAACATCGACGACACACAATTCGCCCGTCTCGTGGTTGATCGCAAACTGTGCACCACGAACGAAGTCGAACTCGTCCTCAATGAACACAAAACGCTCATCGAAAAAGGTGGGCGCATTCCCCTGCCGGAACTGCTGATCAAGCATGGCTACATGACGCACTCTCAAGTCGCTCGTCTGAACATGGCCATGGACGAGGACTCGATGTATCGCCCGGCGCAGCAAATTCCTGGATTCCAGATTCTCTGCAAGATCGGGCAAGGGGCCATGGCCGTGGTCTTCAAGGCCAAGCAATTGAGCCTTGATCGCATCGTCGCCATCAAAGTGCTGCCGAAGCGGCTGAGTGAGAATCCCGAGTTTGTGGAGCGGTTCTATCGCGAAGGGCGTGCCGCCGCGCGACTCAACCATCCACACATCGTCCAGGCCTTCGATGTCGGCGAGTCCAGCGGCTATCACTACTTCGTCATGGAATACATCGACGGCGATACGATTTACGAAAAAATCACCGACGGTCGATGTGTCCCCGAGGCCGAAGCGTTACGCATCATCATTCAAACCGCCGGCGCTTTGGGGCATGCCCATGCGCAGGGCCTCATTCATCGGGATGTCAAACCCAAGAACGTGATGCTCACGAAGGACGGGACGGTAAAGCTGGCCGACATGGGTCTTGCCCGTGAAGTCGGTGACTACAAAACAGCGGCCGCCGAGGCAGGTCGTGCCTACGGCACGCCCTATTACATCAGCCCCGAGCAGGTCCGCGGCGATATCAACATCGATTGCCGTGCCGACGTGTACGCCCTCGGCGCCACGTTCTACCACATGGTGACCGGAAAGGTCCCCTTCGACGGCTCGACGCCGTCCTCCGTGATGCATAAGCATCTAAAGGAATCGCTCGTCCCGCCGGATCACATCAATCATTCCCTCTCGATGGGGATCGGCGAGATCGTCGAGGTCATGATGGCCAAGAAGCCGGATGACAGATACCCATCGACGGAAGAACTGATCGAAGACTTGCAGGCCGTTGCCAAAGGGGAACCGCCTTTACAGGCGCGTGACAAGTACGACCATGCCCTTTTGCACTCTCTTGCCACCAAGGGATCCGCGATCAGTGAATCCAAGGATGGCAGTGCCTCCGCGACCGAAAGTGGTGGGGTATCCCATCAGTTGATTCTGGCGCTGGGCGTGATCTTGGCATTATCCGTGCTATTCAACATCGTGATGCTGATCAAGGACTAGTCGCAGCCGGGCATGTTCTCCCGCTTCAAATCCGGCGGATCGGCGGTGCGATATCGCATGGGCCCTCTACCTGTAATACGACCGGCCCAGTTGTCGATCGTCCCCATATCGACACCAGCTTCCGCGAGTTCGGCGTCGACCACTTCCAAACAACTCTCCAGCACCTCGCCGGCTTTGATATAATTGTCCACGTAATGCTCGATTTGTATTGGAGATTCTTCGAACTCAGTGTCAGCGTCCGTCAAGTACCAGAATTCGAGTATAAACGTCTCGACGTAGAAGTCATTGGCCTCGCTGAGGGTGAAATAGATACGCTGCTTGCCATCCGCCGGATCGACGGAAAGGGTCAGCTCAAGATCCGGCGGTTCCACCGGCTGATCACCGGGAAGATCATAGTTCCAAAGCAGGAGATTGGGCTCTACGCTTGGTAATATTTCAACCTCGACATGGATGTCAGGTGCCGCAGGCGTCCGCGTACCATAGTAGAGGGCCAATCCGGCACCCAAAAGGATCAGCAGTATTAGTCTTGGGCCCATTTTTCGATTCCTTGCGTTACGATTGCCAGATTCCATTCCGCCGCGACACCGATCGCGCCGCCACAGGATCCGGCGACCCCGTCTTGCCGATGGAATTCCTGCATACGGCCCAATAGTCTACGCCTTATACGTATCGAAACAAGCAAAGGTTTGTTTTCGGACGGCATACGTTTTCCGTCTCGCCCCCCGCACTGGAAAAAAAGCGGCTGCGGCTTTGCCCCCCAAGGCCGCCAAATGCCAAGTGGGCCGTTTCTTGACTGGGGACGACTCGGCCCGTATTCTACAGGGTTGCCAAGCGGTTGCACCCCTTGCATCGATTGGCGGTGAGACGGCACGGAAGCGTCATTACGGGAGCGTCATGGGAGACGGATATCGGCTTTGCCACTTGCTCTGGGCAGTTTTTCTAGGGCTTTCAGGCGGATGTGCGGTCCCGGATCCTACGGGCTCCCGCTGGTCGCTCCAAGCCTCGCCTCGACCGTACGAAGCGGATATTCCGCTTCCGGTCGGCTTTCGATTGGTCGATCAATCCAGCGAGGACTGGATCAGTGGGTCCGTTCGCTACCTGCGGCACCACTACGTCGGTCGGGCGTCGCGAACGGCTGTTCGCCGCTTCTACAGCGAGCAAATGCCGCTCGTCCGTTGGATTGCAGAGAATAACGGCACCGTCCGAGGCACCGTCACGCTACGGTTTTTCCGAGGTAGCGAAGTGTGCACTGTGATCGTGACCGGTGGTTCGCCGGATCGTTCCGGACGCGTGAACATTGAGGTCCTGATAACACCGAGATTCACGAAGGCTGCGGAATCTGAATCCCCGCCTTCCAGGAAAACACCATGAAAGCCGAACGACGACACGAATTGAAGGGAAACGACCTGGCGCTCTTGATGGATCGATTCTCCGCCTACCTGCAAGAGAACGGCGGCCGCGTGGCATTCGCCGTCGTAGGCGTGCTGGTCGTGATCGGCGTCTTGGGCATTGTGGTACGATCGCGTGCCAACGCCCTGGAGGACGCCTGGCAGACCCGCCGTTCCCTGTCTTTCATCGATCTCGAGAAGGGTCGCCGCTCTCTCGACGAGCTGAACAGCCTGATCGAGACGGCAGGTGATCGCAGCTTCGTCATGGCCGCTTTGATCGACTCGGGACGCTACGGATTGGAACTGGCCGAAAAAACCGAAGACCACCCCGATGCGAAACTGAATGAGAAAGCGCGCGCCGCATTTACAAGGCTGCTTTCCGAATTCCCTAAAAACCCGCTCGCCGTCGGCGCCGCCCGGTGCGGTCTTGCCGTCGTAGCGGAGAATGCCTTTGCCCTGGACGGGAATCTAATCCACAAGGCCCAAGCCAAGGAACATTTGCAAGCGATTGTCGATAATCCGGAATTCGCCGGCATGCCGTTTTACCGCATCGCGACGGACCGCCTGGAAAATATGGACAGCACGTTCACCATCGCTCGATTTGTGGCCGCCCCGATCGTGCCTGAGGACGAATCAGTGGAGCCCGCCCCGTCGATCCTGCCGGGCTTGCCCCCCGGCATCCAGGTTGATCGAATCTCCCCAGATCAGGTGCCGACGAAGATCTTGCAAAAAGTGCGGCTGAAGGAGGACGGTTCGTTTGAAGTCATCGATGAGACGAAGGAAAAGGTCGACAATTAGAATTGCCCCCTAAGTCTGCCATGGCAGAACAGCGTCATGCCACGTTGCGTGTTCGCGTCCCTTCCAAAGAGCTGCGGCGAAGCGGTCATCTTCGAAACGCTTGCGTGATTCTCGCCGCCTCATTCATCCTCTGCCTCACCGTCGGCTGCCAAACGACCGACCGCGAAATCTTCATCCAAGTCGGCGAAAACCGAGGCGCGACAATCGGGTTAGCCCTTGCAGATCATCCAAGCCGAGAATCAAACGCGCCGCGGGTAAGATTGTTCGCAGCGCTTGACGAAACCGTCAGCTTTCAATTCTCCATGGAAACATCAGAATCAACTGTTGAATTGCCGCGTTTTAGTCTGGACGACCTCTCCGCGGACAAAAAGTCAATTGACGCGGCGGCCATCCAGGTATTTCGCATGCATCCCGTTCAAATCGAGGACTACCCGGG
>JADFIX010000279.1 GCA_022566435.1 Planctomycetota bacterium | reverse complement strand
ACCTAGTCAGCTTTCTCACCGATTTCGCTGAGTATCCGAAAGTGTATCAAGTGTTGAAACGTGCTCTTGTGAACTCCGATCGGTCAATCAAGAAGGCAGGCGTGCGGGCCATCCAGCGCATGGCCTGGACAGGGCAACCTGATGCGACAGAGTTTCTGCTGGACTATTGCACCCACCATGAGATTCAAGATTCGATCGCCCTGGTCGATACATTGGCCAAAACCGGCGACCCGCGGGCCGTACCTGTCTTGCTGGAAATGCTGCAACAAAGTCGCGATAAGGATTACACTTGGCCAAGGCATATTCTGCTCGCAGTGGGAAAGACGGGTGATCAGCGCGCGGTCAAACCGGTTCTTCGATGGCTCTTGGAACACAGGGATGGGTCCGAACAATACGCGGCGATGGCGCTGCCGGAGCTCGCGGGCGCTGAGGCACTGCGGCCCCAGCTTCTGCGAGAGTTGGTCGGGGCACCGAATTCAAACACCCGCTATGCCCTCCGCAAGGCAATCGAATCAATTGGCGGCAACACCCTTGCCGCCGAACTCGTACGTTTACTTCTCGATACGGATGCCGGCGACCAACATCAAGCGGGCCTGCAAAAGGACATACTGCTTCTGATGGAAGCCTTTCCCGACCTGGCCGCGAAGCCGATGCTACAAACGCTGCTGAAGACGGACAACTGTTTTTCGCATCTCTACGCCGCCCGCGTGTTGGGGAAACTAGGCGACTACACTGGCGTCCCCGTCCTTTTGGAGGACTTGTTCACCAAACAGCCCGCACACTTTCACTTTCACGCACACGATGTCGGTCAGGCGCTCAAGGATATCGGCGACCCTGAAACACGCGAGCGTTTGGAGGCGTTGTATCGGCGCGTCGAAGGGGAGGATCGCGGTCGCGTATTCAAGGTCATCGGGCAACAGGCGGATCTCGCGTTCTTGCCGTTCCTTGACAAAATAGTCGATGATTCGACGGATCCGACGTTGTTGTGCGGAGCGGCCGAGGCAATTGGAATGCTGATATACAGCATGCCCAAAGATAAGCCGCGTCAAGCCCTCGAGATCACTGACACGAACCTTGCCGCCGCAAGACTCTTGCTCGGCTTGGCGTTTCACGGCGAACGCTTGCGTGACTTCGACCACGGATTCCCGGATCACGCGCTGCTGGCCAAAAAGCAAGGGGCTGTGCTGAAAGCGGGCGAATACGCATACTTACTTTACAAGACCGAAGACGGAACGCTCCGAGAGATGTCCATGAAAAACCCCGATGACGCACAACTCATCGAGCGTGCTCGCCCTCGGTCGGAAGATTCGTTCGGTTACGGCTCGGTAGATTGGACGGTGTATAAAAATTACATGTGCTTGGACCTAAACGTCGACGCCGGAGGCTCCAGCCACTTATTCCAAATGAAAGACGGGCAGTGGGCTCCCGTCTGCTCGCTGGGATCGGTGATGGAGTAGATATTGTCTACAGCATCCCGGAAGCTCTCTTTCAGAGCAGCGCCTTCAATAAGGCATGCTCCGGTGTCGAGGGCTGATCATGCTCTCAACCGCCGGTTGACGCCGTCGCTTTCGGCGTCGAAGTCAGGTGCTCTTCAGATTCAGGTCTTGGCTCTCGGTGGTCAGTTTTCAGACGTGCGACCCGGGTCCTCAGAACTGGCAACTGACAACTGAAAACTATCCTCGTGTTCAGCCACGTCGAGATCGCTATAATCCATACGCGATGCAAGACGATGTGATTTACTTCGACAACAACGCCACGACGCGGCCGCTGCCCGAGGTGGTGGACGCGATGATGCCGATCTTGCGCGATTCCTATGCCAATCCCTCCAGCGTGCATCAGTTCGGGCAATCCGCCCGCCATGCGGTGGAATGTGCGCGAGAACAAGTGGCCAACTTGATCGGAGCGGAGGCTAAGGAGATCGTCTTCACCAGCGGGGGCACCGAGGCGATCAATTTGGCGATTCGAGGCTGCCTGGCGATGCGTCCTGATAAGCGGCGCTTCGTCACCACCGCCGTGGAGCACTCGGCCGTGCTCCGCGTGGCGGAGGAACTGGCACGGGAGGGATATGAAGTCGAATTCGTGGGGGTCGACGGCGATGGCCGGCTCGACGAAGACCAGTGGGCGTCCGCTCTGACCGACGAGACGGCGATGGCGTCCATCATTCTCGTCAACAACGAGACGGGTGTGGTTTTCGATGTTTCGGGTCCGGCGTCCGCGGCCGCCGAAAAAGGGATTCCGGTTCACGTCGACGCGATTCAATCGACCGGCAAACTTCCGATTGCCGTACACGACTGGCCGGTGCAATTCCTGAGCCTATCCGCTCATAAATTTCACGGCCCGAAGGGTGCCGGGGCCTTGTATGTCCGGCGTCGCAGCCGACTTGGGCCTCTTTTGCTAGGCGGCAGCCAGGAGCGGAACCTGCGAGGCGGTACGGAGAATGTGGCGGGCATCGTCGGCATGGGGCTTGCCGCTGAACTCGCTATACGCGATATGGCGCAGACGTCCAAAATCGTAGGCCGACTTCGCGATAAATTGGAAGCGGAACTCGTCCGTCGGGCTCCTGATGCCCGTGTGATCGGCGCGGGTGCTGAGCGGCTCTTCAATACCAGCAACGTGGCGTTTTCGGGCTTAGCGGCCGAAGCGATTCTGATCCTCTTCAGCGAAGCCGGCCTATGTGCATCCAGCGGGTCCGCATGTAGCAGTGGTTCGTTGGAGCCGTCGCACGTTCTAAAGGCGATGGGAATCGACCCTGTCGTGGCCCAAGGTGCGATTCGCTTCAGCCTATCCAAATTTACCGCCGTTGAGGAAGTCGACAAGGCTGTGGCGATCATTCCTGATTTGTTGGCACGACTCACCAGCTTGCGCGGGGCGTAGCAGAGGTTACCCACTATCCGCAGACTTTTTTTGCGATTGTCAACCGGCCAACTCGATCGAATGTTGAAAACCGAACAAGATTCTGTGGAACCTTGATTCCTACGATATCTTAGCAATCCATCAGAAGGTCGTTTTGAATTCGTACCGAAGGCATCTTGCCTGCACCGTAATCGCGGCTCGTGCAGGCTGGAAGCCTGCGGTACAAAGGACCTTGCGCTGTCACGCATGCAGCCTATAATAAATAGTAGGGAATCGGGGCCGGGGCCATGACTCGGCAAAGTTGTCTGATATGGATCGGAGATGTTCCATGGCGAAAGCGGAAGTCGGAATCATTGGCGGGACGGGGCTGGGCGATGTGCTTTTGCGCGAGGTCGGTGCGGTGCCGGTCGACATGCAAACACCGTTCGGTCCGCCAAGCGCGTCGCCGCTTCTCGCCAAGTGGGAAGGCGTGGATGTCGCGTTTCTCGCGCGTCACGGGGAGGGCCACACGCTCAGTCCGACGCAAGTTCCCTACCGTGCCAACATCTGGGCCATGAAGCAACTCGGCGTATCGCGCGTGATCGCTAGCGGCGCGACGGGCAGCTTGCGCGAGGAGATCGAGCCCGGTCATCTGGTCATTTGTGACCAGGTGATCGACAAGACCAGCCGTCGCGCGAGCACGTTTTTCGACGAGGGCCTGGCGGTTCATGCGGAGATGGCCGATCCCTTTTGCCCGCATCTTCGCGAAGTGCTATGTAAGGCCGGCGAGCACGTCGATATGACGGTTCACCAATCCGGCACCTACATCTGTATGGAGGGGCCGCAGTTTTCCACTCGTGCCGAGTCGAACATGCATCGTCAATGGGGCGGCGACTTAATCGGCATGACGTGCATGCCGGAGGCCAAGCTCGCGCGCGAGGCCGAGTTGTGTTACGCGCTCGTCGCACTACCCACCGATTACGACTGTTGGCGTCCTCATAAGAAGGAACAGGCGCAGGACGACCTGTTGGCGGAGATACTCGGCAATTTGAAGCGGGCGACGGATGGTGCGGTGTCGCTCATTCGTGCGGCGCTGCGACAGATGGGCGGCGATTCGGGCGGATGCAAGTGCCGCGACGCGCTCAAATTGGCGATCTGGTCGAGCAAGAGCGATATAGCGCCCGAGCTGCGTGAGCGACTTGAATTACTGATCGGGCACCGGCTGGTCGATTGAACAAAGGGTGGTTGCCGGTCGCAGGTCTTGCGACGGGCGCCGGAAACTCGGGATGCGTGTTTGGGTGTGTCTAGGCTGGATGCTTGTGACGTTCGCCGCCGTCGGGGCCGCGGACCCGGTGATCGCTGCGCCGCCACAAAACGACGCCGACACCGACGTCCGAGCCGACGTCTACATCGACGACAGTCTGGAGGCACACGACAAGATCGAAAGGGCGCGGCGGTTGGCACGCCGCGAGCGATGGCCTGAGGCGGCAGCCTTGCTGGAGGACGCCTCGGCGACAGCGGGCGACAAGCTCGTACAAATCGGCCCGCTTTCCTATGTCGGTATTCAGGAATACGTCGCGGATCTCGTCTGCCGCTGGCCGCCAATGGGTATCGATGCGTATCGGGCGCTCGTTGAAGATGACGCCATATCGGCACTGCAAAGCGCGGGCGACGTGGATCGTTTGGAATCACTGGTCGACGTCTTCGATCGGTACTTCTGCACGGCCACGGCGGCGGAGCTGGCTGACCGGATCGGCCAAAAGGCGATCGAGGTTGGCGAGTTGGCCCTGGCCGAGCGGCACTACCGCCGCGTGCTCGATCGCCATCCGGACGCCCGTCGCTACGCGGAAAAATACCGGGCGATGGTGATGCTCTTGCAAGTCATGCAGGGCGACGCACTCGCGCCGGAACCTGAAGATGCGAATCTGCCCGTCCGTTGGATGGGGGAGGATCGTACGATCGGTGCCGTCTGGGGGGAGGTTGTCGCCGCGTTTTCCAACGCCGGTTCGAATGCTTCCTCGTCTGACTGGCCGATTTTCGGCGGCAGCCCGGCGCGCAATCGGGCCGTGTCATCGAGTGTGGACGAGTTAGGTTTGTTGTGGCGCTTCCGCGGTTTTCTTGCGTCGCCAAGCGATTCCGATGGACTCGGCGATTCGATTTCGCCGCATCGCCGCCGTGATTCCGCCCGGCATTTGTCGATCCAGCCCGTCAATGCCGGCGATCTGATTTTCGTGCAGCACTACCGGGAGATCCTCGCGCTGCATCAAAACACGGGCGCGATCGCCTGGCGGTATAGGCCGGATGAGGCCGGTGCGGACCACGCGAGCGACTTGGACGATCAACCGCCCGGATGGGATTCCGTGACCGTGCATGGGGGAAGAGTTTACGCGGCGTTGAGCGGAGAAGTCGTCCCCTACTACGGCTATGAGTCCGCACAGCACCCGCCGGAGATGGTTTGTTTGGATGCGCGAACAGGTCGCGCGTTGTGGCGGACGAATCATGAGAAAGTGGGCGAAGCATTTGCCGAGGTCAGTTTTGACTCGTCGCCCCTGGTGCGCGGAAAATCGCTTTATGTGGTGGGGCGGCGACGCCGTTCGTTCGGGTTTGAAGATTGCTATTTGTTTCGCTTCCGTGCCGACGACGGATCGCTCGAGTCGCGCACCCATCTCGGTAGCGCGTCGACCGGTACCTTCGGGGCGCGCCGCGCCACGATGTCCATTGCGGCGCTACAGGGCGATACCATTTATGTGTGCACCAATCTGGGGACCGTCGCGGCCATCTCCGCCTTGACGGGAAACGTGCGATGGCTTCGCGTGTATTCGCGCGATCGGAGGGATGATCTTCGCGAAGTGACTTGGACCGTGCGCGAGGTCAAACCGTGGGCGTTCAATCCGATCTTGTACGAGAACGGCAGAGTGTTCTGCCTTCCGATCGATGCCCCGGAATTGCTTATTCTCGCCGAAGACGATGGTCGGATCCTTCACTCGATTCCCAAGACCGATTTGGCGGAAATTGAATCGGTTTTCGGCGTCCGCGACGATTTACTTTGTGGATTCGGAAAAGAGGCGTTTTGTTACGATCTGTCGGCCGGTGCGATCCGCTGGAAAGCGCCGCTGGCGAATGGCGGGAAGGTGTTCGGTCGCGGTGTGTGGACCGATGAACGTCTCTTGGTGCCGACTCGTGACGGCCTGAGTACTTTTCGTATATCGGATGGCGCGCGCACCGACCGGCCTTGGGATACCAATGGATCGCCGGGTAATCTCCGCGCGCTGCCCGGACAACTTCTCGTTTCGGGTGACGGTGTTCT
>JADFIX010000278.1 GCA_022566435.1 Planctomycetota bacterium | reverse complement strand
AGAGATACGTCACTTTTTCTTCCTCCTTTCCCACGCCTTCGTGGCGCAAGGCTGACATGTCGCTGCCCCGTTGGGGCGAACAGCAATCGCGCACCGGATTTATCGCACGAAGGGCAGCCTTTTTCCATCCATATGCTGAGAAATGCGGGCTAAGACGTCTTGTCCAACAGATTCTCTACGAGGTTCACAATGGCTTCCGCAAGAACCACTTTCGTCCCACCAATCGAGGCTTGCCACCCGCCATCGGCACGCAGGAATTTGATCTCGGCGTCGTCGCCCGCGACATTTTCAATGCCGTTTAGAACGATCGCGTCACAGCGTTTGCGTTGGAGTTTTTTCTCGGCGTTGGCACGATGGTCGTGGTCCTCCATGGCGAATCCGACGACGACACGGTCTCCTTTGGTCCGACCGAGGTGTGCACAAATATCCCGCGTAGGTTGAAGCTGGATGGGTCGCACACGGTTTTTCTTCTTGAGCTTGTGGTCGAGACGTCGCGTGGGGCGGTAGTCGCACACGGCCGCGGTCATCACTGCCGCATGACAGTCCTCGAATGCGGAAACCGCGGCGTTAAACATTTCTTCGGCACTCACGACGTGAACGACTTTTACATCGGCAGGTACAGCGATGGCCACCGGCCCTGATACGAGAACCACTTCGTGCCCGCGCGCGGCCGCTTCCGCCGCGATGGCAAATCCCATTTTCCCACTGGAGGGGTTGGAGATAAAGCGTACGGTATCGAAGTATTCTCGCGTGGGACCTGCGGTCACAAGGATTCGCATAGTAGAGCGGCTCTCGATTCGCATTGGTCACGACAAGACGAAACCATCGGGTGGCATGGGTGCCATGGTCAAGTGCAGCGCCGCCATGGTCTTCGCCGCGCCGGCATGGCGGCGCCCGGGAATACCGGGCTTGGCCATGGCACCCATGGCACCCAGCGCCCGATTTGTCGGGCTTGGACATGGCACCGTTGAGCGGACGACACTGCTTGAAAGCAGTGGCACGCGACGTGGCCTTGCCCGTTACCGCGGGATTCATGCGTAACGCTTCACTAGGACGGCGGTGCTTCATTGTGCTGGGCCTTTGGCGGCGAGGACTTCAGCATAGGGACAATCGTATCGACGATCTGTTGCGGCTCGACCATGCGGCCCGGCCCCACACTGCGGCATGCGAGCCATCCCTCCGCGGGACCTACGAGCGTGAATCCCAAATCGGCGAGCATCGCGACGTTGCGTTTCACGACGGGATTGGCCCACATGCGGTCATTCATTGCCGGTGCCAAAACGACGGGCGACGCCGCACCAATGACGAGAGTGGACACGAATTCGTCGGCGATACCGGCGGCGATCTTGCCGATCATATTGGCGGTGGCCGGCGCGACGAGGAGAAGGTCGGCCTGCGAGGTTCGTTCGATGTGCTGAATTTGGGCAATACCGTCGGGCGCCCAGATATCGGTCAGCACGCGCCGAGCGGAAAGTGCCTGAAAGGTGACGGTCCCTACAAATTGCTTGGCGGCTTCGGTCATCGCCACGGTGACGCCGGCGCCGCGCTGCACGAGCTGCGAGACCACATGGCAGACCTTGTAGGCGGCGATCCCACCGCACACGGCGACGAGCACCTCGTACCCAACGAGATCGTAGGGCTGATTCTTCTCAGTCGTCCCCATCATCATCCGATGCGAATTCGGGCAGTTCTTCCAGGGCGATCTTGTCTTGCATGATCTCCTCGACGATGATCTCCATATCCGTCATTCCTTTGGTATCGATCATGGGACGGGCACCCTGTATGAACTCCAGCCACCGGCGCTGGATGAGGGCCGACAGTTTGAAATGCCCGCCGACCTTCTTCACGATATCCTCATTTCGAAATGCTTCAATCATGTTTGCAAATGCTCCTTCAAGACGATCTGCATGACTTCGTCGATCGTCGTATCCAAGACGTCGTTCACCACGAAACGGTGATAACAATGACTATCTCGCGCGATGGCGATTTCGCCGTCGGCTTGCCCCAGCCGTTTTGCCAATTGCTCGGCAGCCTCCGTATTTCTTCCTTCCAACCGGGCCCGTAGCGACTCATGGTTGGGCGGCATGATGAAGATCCGCAACGAATTCGGCATCGCCGCGGCCACCTGGATACCGCCCTGCACGTCGATTTCAAGCACCACGTAACAACCATCGGCGAGTGCCCGCTCGACAGCCTTCCGCGGCGTGCCGTAGCGGTGCCCGACGTATTCGGCACTCTCCAGAAACTCGCCCGCCGCCTCTCGTCGATCAAACTCCTCACGCGTAATGAACTCGTAAGACTCCCCGGGTACGTCTCCGGGGCGTTGCGGCCTCGTCGTGGCCGACACGCTCCACGTCGCGCGCGGCAGTTGTGCCAGTATGGCCTTGCAAATCGAAGTCTTGCCGGCACCTGACGGACCGCTGATGACGATCAATCGCCCGCCGGCCGGATCGCCGCTAACGGGACGGCTACTCGACATTCTGCACTTGTTCCTTGATGCGATCGATCAGCGTTTTCATTTCCACCACATGGCGTGCGATCGTCGCGTCGTTACTCTTGGAGCCGATGGTATTGGCCTCGCGAAGCAACTCTTGCGCAAGAAAATCCAACGTTCGCCCCGTCGGTTCCTCTCGGTTGCAAAGCTCGACAAATTGATCCAGATGCGACTGCAGGCGGGTCACCTCCTCTGTAATGTCGCAACGTTCGGCGAACACCGCCACCTCTCGGGCAAGGGCGTCGGCCTCCAGCTCGAAACCGCCACCCTTCATCATCGCCGATACGCGCGATTCTAATCGCACGTGGTACTCCTTCACGACCTCAGGTGACCTTTTGGCCACGACCTCGAGATGGCCTCGAAGCCCGCTCACGCACTGCATCAGGGCGTCGTGCAGGGCCTGGCCCTCCTCGCATCGCATGATCGCCATGGCTTCGATCGACCGCGCGACGAGCGTTTCGAGGATCTTGGTGAGACGTTGTCGCTCGTCGTCATCAAAGTCGGGTGAATGAATCACACCGGGCAGCGCGGCGATCGCGCCGAGGTCGATTGTCGCGTGCAGACCTTCCGGCAGTCGAGCCCTCGAAAGGCCATCGATATATCGCTGAAGCGTGGGTACATCGATCGGCAACGCTGCTTCGTCACTATTTCCCTGCGTGCGAACCGAGATACTGATACTTCCCCTTGAAAGACGGGCGCGGACAACCCGTTCCACGGCGCTTTCCGCAAACTGCAAACGTTCGGGAAGCTTGATCGTCACTTTGAGATAGCGATGGTTGCCACCGCGTACTTCCATGGCGAAACTGACGCCGTTCTCGGCATGCTCGACGGTTCCAAAGCCCGTCATGGACCGGATCATGGTATGGAAGGATCCTCACTGCCTCCGTTCGAACCACCCGTGTCGTCAGCGCTTTCCGGCTGGGCATTCCCCTCATCGGTCGGCTGATCGACTGGTCGAACGGCCGGTTGCTCCGTCGGTGGTGCATCGCTGGATTCATCAGACGCACCCACGGGAAGCGTGATCGGTAGGGTACCGCTTGGCGGCGGAGGGGTTTCCGGTGAAGGTGCGACGCTCGTCTCGGCGGCTAGCAACTCCGCGTCGGTCGGCGGCTCTAAGACGAAATTCGCCACCACGCAGAGCACTAAGAAGACGGCCGCGACCGCGACCGTGATCCAGGTGAACACATCACCGGTCTTCGCCCCGAACGCGCTGGAACCACCCGCACCGCCGAACGCACCGGCCAAACCGCCGCCGCGCCCACGTTGAAGTAAAATGACCAGCATAAAGAAACAGCAAATGACGATGATCAGTACCGCGACCAACCATTGTCCCCAGGTCATACTCGCTAGCGTCTGCATGGAAGAGACCTTATCGTAAGATCAATTATCTAACTCGTCAGTGCCTGGATCGGCGTGCCCTCACGCCGCCCTTTACTCTGACCCAAATTCTTTTCCCCGAATCGCGGTCAGCAAGCACCGGACGCGACGGACGATGCGGCCGCCATGATAGCGACAAAGTCGTCGGCCACCAAACAAGCGCCGCCGACCAGAGCGCCGTCGATATCGGGTTGGGCGGCGAGATCCGCCGCATTTCCCGGCTTGACGCTACCGCCGTAGAGGATTCGTGTCCGATCGGCGGTCGCCTGGTCATAGATCGCCGCCAGTTTGGCTCGGACCAAGGCGTGTACCTCCTGGGCCTGTTGCGGCGTCGCCGTTTTGCCGGTGCCGATCGCCCAAACGGGCTCGTAGGCCACGATGAGCCGATCCGCCGGCACGTCGGTGCCGATCCCCTCATCGAGCTGCCGTTCGACGACTTCGTGAGTGCGGTCTGCCTCGCGATCTTCGAGGGTTTCACCGACGCAATACACGACGAACAACCCGGCTTTCACCACCGCACGTACTTTTTTGCCGAGCCGGACGCTTCCCTCGTCGAACAGGTGGCGACGTTCGCTGTGACCGATAATGACATGGGTGCATCCGGTCTCTTTCAGCATGGGCACGGAAACCTCGCCGGTGAACGCACCTTGATCTTCCTCATGGGCGTTCTGGGCACCGAGCATAATGCGGGTGCCGGCGACCGCCTTGGCCATCGGAAACAGATGCTGCGTCGGTGGACAGATGAGCACTTCGACGCCTTCGATATTCTGGATACCCTTGGCAATACCCGCGACAAGCTCCCGCGCCTCCGCAAGCATCTTGTGCATTTTCCAATTACCGGCGATGAGTGGTGTTCTCATATTCCTCCACCTAACACTACAGCGCAAGGTCGTGATAACGGGAGCCGACATCAGATGCAGCAAACACTACGAATGCGAACCACAACGCCACTCCTCCGCTCCAACCCGACGTTTCGTGCCGAGAACGACCCTGCGTTTCGTAACCTCTTGTTAAGGAGTTACGCGCTGGGTCGCAAGCGACTTTGCGCTGTAGTGCTAATTCTTCGTCTTTTTCACGCATGATCGCACGAGGCAGACTCGATTCGGGCCGGTCGTCTACGTCGCCCAACCTCCGCCGGCGGGACGTCGCACCGTGGCATCCGGACGACCCCAGAGCGTGACGCGATGACCTACGAGTTCCGCCACTTGACGAATCTGTTCCATTAACTTGGCGAAATTATCGGGCAGGACCGCCTGCGGACCGTCACACAACGCCCGTTCAGGACAACTGTGCACCTCGACGATTGCCCCGGCCGCACCGGCGGCGATGCCCGCCAATGCGAGTGGCGGCACGAGATCGCGCTTGCCCGCGGCGTGCGAGGGATCGATGAAGACGGGCAAGTGTGACCGCTCTTGAATGACCGGCACGGCAGAGACATCCAGGGTAAACCTGGTCTCTTCGCAGAAGGTGCGAATTCCCCGCTCGCAGAGCATCACGCGATGGTTGCCCTGGCTTAGCACGTATTCCGCCGACATGAGCAAATCGGTGATGGACGCGGCCAATCCGCGTTTGATGAACACGGGCTTGTCGGTTTTTCCGACTTCGAGCAGCAGGTTGAAGTTCTGCATGTTTCGGGCGCCGATCTGGAAAATGTCGGCGTATTCGTAGACCACCTCGACATCACGTGGATCGACGACCTCGGTAATCGTCGGCATGCCGAGTTCCTCACCGGCTTCTTTCAGAATCTCGAGCCCTTCCTTGCCCTTGCCCTTGAATGAGTAGGGGGACGTTCGCGGCTTGTAGGCTCCGCCGCGAAGGATGGATGCGCCGGCGTCTTTCACCGCCTGGCCCACGTCGAAGAGGATCTCGCGACTTTCGATGGCGCACGGCCCGGCGATGATGTTGACGTGCGGTCCCCCGACGCGGATGCCCTTGATGTCCAGGATCGTATCCGCCTCTTGAAACTCGCGCGAGGCGAGTTTGTAGGGTTGGGTGATGGCCATCACCTCATCGACGCCGGGGAGCTGCTCGAGTTGTTGCTGAGCCTGAAGGGCCTGCTCGCCGATCGCGCCGATGATGGTGCGAAACTCGCCCTTGGAGGGGTGAGGCGTTAGACCCAGTTCGGTGACGCGGTCGACGACGCGCTTCACGTCGTCCGCGGCTGCACCGGCCTTCATGACGACGATGATGTCCATGGGGTCATGCTACCGGAAAAAGCCATCGTCAGCCGCGCGAGCGGAAACGAGTCGACGTCGCGATTCGATGCGCACCTTCCTA
>JADFIX010000277.1 GCA_022566435.1 Planctomycetota bacterium | reverse complement strand
AAGGCAGGGCGGCGTCGCCATCTCCGGGTTGCGGGGCATGGGCGGGATTGGCAAAACCGCCCTGGCGCTGGTGTTGGCCGAGCGTTTGGCGGGCGCCTACCCCGCCGGACAGTTCTACTTCGACCTATGCGGGGCCGATGCGAAACATCAAACGCCACGAACGCCGGTTGAAGCCATGCGCCACGTGCTTTTTGGTTATGATCCGACGCGCGCGCTGCCGGACGACGAAGACGGGCTCCGGGCTCTGTATCTCTCGGAACTAAGCGACCGGCCGGCTCTGCTCTTGATGGACAATGCCGCGAACGCCGAACAGGTCAAGCCCTTGATCCCGCCGAACGGGTGCCTGCTGCTGGTGACCTCCCGCCAACACTTCGTTCTGCCTGGTTTGGCACCATTGAACATCGACACGCTGAGGGAGGACCGCGCATGCGAATTGCTTCTGAAGATCTGCTCGCGCATCGCCGACCAAGCCGACGAGATTGCAAAGCTTTGCGGCTATCTCCCGCTCGCGTTGCGCGTCGCCGCGTCGACGTTGGCCGAGAGGCCCGCGATGTCGCCAGAGACCTACGTGAAGCGCCTGACGAAGAACCGCTTGGAACAGTTAAACGAGGTGGACGCCGCGATCGCCGTGAGCGAAGACCTCTTGCCCGATGAGCGCCGCGAGCACTTTCGTGCGCTGTCCGTATTTCCAGAGAGCTTCGAGCGATCGGGCGCGGCGCGGCTGTTGGAACTCGAGCCAAACGCGAGTGACGACGAGCTCGACGCCCTCGTGGCCTGCAGCCTGTTGCAGTGGGACAAGGAATCCGAGCGTTACAACATGCACGACCTCGTCCGCCTCTTCGCCGACGATCGGCTCACCGGTGATCGGCGTGTCGCACTGCAATTGCGCCACGCCCAAGTCTATTGCGAAGTGCTTGCCGCCGCGGACGACCTCTACCTCCAGGGCGGCGAGAAGACGTACGAAGGTCTGTCGTTGTTCGATCGAGAATGGGGCAACATACAGGCTGGGTTTGCACGCGTTTCCGCCCGAGCCACGGTCCATGACCAAGAGGCAGACCTTTGCTCGCGCTATCTCAACGCAGGCGTCTACTGCTTGAGAATCCGTCAATCAACGGACGAGCGAATCGCCTGGCTTGAAGCGGGAGTCAGCGCTGCACAGAGGTTAAAGGACGCCCCGATGGAGGCAAGCCATCTCAGCAACCTCGGGCTCATCTTCAAAAGGCGCGGCGACCTGGACGAGGCCGAGAAGATGCTTCGCAAGTCACTGGAGATCAACGAGAAACTCGGGCGACTCGAAGGAATGGCCAGTGACTACTGCAACCTCGGGCTCATCTTCAAAACGCGCGGCGACCTGGACGAGGCCGAGAAGATGTTTCGCAAGTCACTGGAGATTGACGAGAAACTCGGGCGACTCGAAGGAATGGCTAATCAGAACGCCAACCTCGGGCTCATCTTCAAAACGCGCGGCGACCTGGAGGAGGCGCGCAAGCTCTGGACCAAGGCTCGCGATCTCTTTGCGAAGATCGGCATGCCGCACATGGTGGAGAAGGTTGTGGGTTGGCTCAACGAGCTGCCCGATGAGGACGGCGACGGTTCATAGTCGACAGTGCCAGCGAGAGGCAACCAAGTTCAGCCGTCAGTTATCAGTTGTCAGTTATCAGGTTGCCGGCGGGCCGCTCCCTGATCCCGATTGGAATCGGGACGGTACTGATGCCGGGTGCCCCATTCTTCGCGTAGCGAAGGGTGGGGGACGACCGTGATCCGCACATAGGATGAGAAACGTAGTGCGGTGGTGCGTCCGGAACCACTGGTGTACACATCATTCGAAACGCACAGATGCCAATTGGTGCAGTGTCTCGGTATCATTCCCGATCCCGATCGGCGATCGACTCTTGGTCCCGGAGGGACCTGGGCACTTAGCCACGGGCGCGAGCCCGTGGAACCTGGACACGGAAAACACACAAGCCCCGGAGGGGCGACGGAGAGTCCGCAATACGAAACTGCATCGCGGTGTACGCGTGTGCCATCGGACGACCTCTCCAGTCCGCCGCCCCTCCGGGGCTGCCGGACTACTTCTCTTTTCCACGGGCTTACGCCCGTGGCTACGTGCCATTGCCCCGCCGGGGCTAGAGCACTTCCCGTTTCTGTGTTCCGAGCCGCAGGCTTCAGCCTGCGCGGTTTCTCGCCGCTCGATGGGCTGCGCATGGTACTTGACCCGGTATACGAAAACGGGAACTGCTCTAATGCGCGAACGTCACCGGAAGAGGTGGCAAAGATGTCAATATCAGTGGTTAGGGACGCACGCTACCTCGCTAGTCCTCCCAGCGCATGCAATCCGCCCCGCGCCCCGCAATCGCCGGGTGCCCCATTCTTCGCGAAGCGAAGGGTGGGGGACGACCGCGATACCGCGCAAGCTTCAAGCATGCGGCTCGGCAGCGCGGTTGGGTGCCATGGCCAAGCGAGGTGGGTGTCATGGCCAAGCGAAGCCCCGCCATGTCTTCGCGGCGGCGTATCGTCAAACTCAAGTATGCCGGTTGACAGTGAGCCGGGTCGCTTACGCTCGCCGTACTGATTGGGCAGGGCACGCTCGACCGGACAACGATCGCAAAACCGAGCTTGCGTCAAGCGATCGTAACACCGCGCAAGCTGAAGCATGCGGCTCGGCAGTGGTGGCGATCGTCGCACGACTTATGAAACACCGCATGAGTCTATCGCTCCAGCAACACCGACGGCGTCGTCTTGTCAAAGTAGATGACGGCATCAAATGCCTTCGAAAGCTTGGTCGCGGAGAACTGCTCCTCCATCGCCAAAGCTCCAATCGAACGAAAATCGATCGACCGGGTAAGCCATGCCGATGCAGGCACCTTGTCCGATGCCTTGCGAAGATCAAGGATGAATCGCGGAAGCCCGGTCTGGTGGAAGTAATACTCCGCGCTGCCGACCTCCCCCGCTTGCAGATCGTTCGCCTGCAGCCCCTGTCCGCGCTTGACGGCGGTGTAGCGCCCCGTATTGCACGCAAACCCCAGCACGACCATTTCGTCACCGTACTTTTTGCGCAAATACGCCCCCATAGCCCTCCCGCCGTGCCCGTCGTTTGACTTACTCACGTGACCATTGTGTGCCCAGAGCACGATCTTCGCGTCCTTGGGGGCCTGACGAAGAATCCACGACACATTCGCGGCCATGCTCTCGTCGCGTGAGACCTCTTCCGTCTGTCTGAGTAAGCCTTGTCGCACGACGGTCGCGTTCTGGATGGCCCACTCGATATCCTTTTTCGATGCCCGCTTCCGGTATCTCCTACGCGAATCCTCGAGGTGCTCGACAACTCCGCCGCACATCTCGGCGACCTTTTTCAGATCAACTCCGCCGTCGTCCTGCCCGGTGAGGCATTTCATACGCAGGCTCTGCGAGCCCGTATAAGCCTGATCGGATACCACCCGCACGTCGTAGCCCTCACCCCCCGTGCGAAAGCCTCTGGCCGATCCGCTCTCGAAGTCCAAATCAAACTGCGTGTCGTCCGTGTATGGCCGGCCGCCGATCTCGACTTGCAGGCCGTCGAACCAAGCAATCCCTTCTCCGGTCAGCAGGGCGCCGAAGTTGATCTTGACAACCTCTGGATCAACGTCCAGAGCGATTTCGTATCGCTTCCAATCCGCCGTCCCAGTCGCGCCACGATCGTACATATTGTCGAACCCGACCACCCCCGACTTCCCATCCACGCGCCACCACAGACCCGCATGGCCATCGGTGACCTGTTCCGTGCGGATGTAGCCGCTATAGACGATTCGCTTGCCCGCTGCGGCTTTTTTCGGAAACTTCGCGGTCGCCACCCCGAACTTCCGTCCCCCTTTCGTGCCCTTCACGGCAGCATAGGTCTCGGCCACGACCTTGGCGTACTTCGGATCGACCTTGCCAACAAAGTCCTGCACGATCTGTGCGGCCACGTCCGGCGTCTGCATGTCGAAACCGGTGAATTCAATTTTGCGCTTTCCGGACTTGTTGAACTCGCGCATCCACAGAACCATATCGAGCACTTCTTGCGTATTCCACGTCCAGAAATACATCCCGCCAATGAGTTCTTTTGGATCGCCCTTGCCTTCGAGCACAAAGTCGTTGAGACGGTAGGCTTCGGGCATGCTGGCTTCGATGGAGAAGATGGTGAAGCCCATCTCGCTTGCGAGGAACTTGACAAGGCGGTGCTTCATCTGGAAGAACTCGCGCGTTCCGTGCGTTCCTTCTCCCAGTGCAACGATCCGCGCATCGCCGATCAATTCTTTGAGTGGCTTCAAGTCCTCAAGGCCGCGTCCGGGTTTGGCGGTTTTCAGTACAATCGCATGGTCTCGGATCCAGGCGAGTTCATCGGGTTTCGGCTCGGCCGCGGGTGCATGTTGAGCCGCGAGCTGCGTGAGAAGGATAAGTCCGAGCATTAGGCGTGACATATTCGACTCCTTGGGCCGAGGTCCGGCACGCATACGCTTAGGAGCACATCCGGACCGTATTGCCTTGGACGACCGTCCTCATCCGCACCGGACTGGAGGAGACCATCGCCCCAAGTGGTGGAACAAACCGTATTCTACCGAAACGCGGCCGCCCATGCCACAAGCCGGGATTTCCCATTTATGACGTCTCGGGCCACCGCTTGTTAATGTGGTCAGAAAAAAACTTCCGCTCATCGAACCCGGCCGGGTGCCCCATTCTTCGCGCAGCGAAGGGTGGGGGACGTCTCTGATCCGCACTCGAATGAGAGATGCAAAACGAACAACTTGTAAGTGTGATTAAGAAACATGCTTCCGCTGCGCGCGAAGCACGGCACCCGAAAATGTCTGTCGTCTCGCTGCACATCGGGATTTTTCACACTCTCTTTAACTAAGATACGGCCCCGCAAGCGTCGACCGTACCACCCATGCCTGCTGGCACCACGACAACACGCCTCATGAATGACTTCCGACACACGATATCGATCCGCGACACCACTGGAAGCTAGACGGGTGACGCGCCGTGTCCGGTGGGACAGATTTGCGATTGTTGCGACCCGAACGATATGCCGGGGACAAACGGGAATCCGATCTGCATCGAGGGCACCACTTGCTGGGCCAACGGAAGATGGAAGTGCAACGAGGCAGGCGGGCAGTCCACGTGCGTTACGGACGGCATTGTGTGCGACTGCTGCGAGCCGAACGATGAGCCGGGGGTGAACGGCAATCCGATCTGCTTCGAAGGGTCCACCTGCTGCGCCGACGGTGTATGGAGGTGCAACAACGCCGGCGGCAACTCGACCTGCTTCAGGGACGGCGAGGTCTGCGAATGCTGTGAGCCCAACTCGCAGCCGGGTGTCAATGGAAACCCGATCTGTTTCGAAGGCGCCACTTGCTGCTCAAACGGCGAGTGGAAGTGTAACGACGCCGGTACGAACTCGACGTGCGACCAGGACGGCTTCGCGTGCGAATGCTGCATCCCCAACGCCGAGCCGACCTGCTTCGAGGGCGCGACCTGCGGTTCAGACGGCGTGTGGCGGTGTAACGACTTCGCCACGAACTCGACCTGCGTGGCGGACGGCGAGGTCTGTGAGTGCTGCGACCCCGACACCGAGCCGTGCACGCCGAGTAATCCTCTCTGCTGCTTCTTCGGCCATACCTGCTGCGCCGACGGCAATTGGCAATGCAACCGCTTCGGCGGCGCCTCGACATGCGATGAAGACAGCGAAGTGTGCGGCCAAGTGTGCGGCGGTATAAAGGGCATCCAGTGCGCGGATCCCGGCGAGTTCTGCAAGCTGAATGTCGGCGAATGCTGTTGCGACTTCCAAGGTGTGTGCACGCCGATCCCGGCAGTTTGCACTGCGGAATACGACCCGGTCTGCGGCTGCGACGGCGTCACCTACAGTAATCCCTGCCTTGCCGAGGCCGCCGGCGTCTCGATCGATCACTGCGGTAAATGCCGTTCCTAGTAGGCCTCGGCGGAGAAGACCGACCGCGGGTTGCCAAGGCGTGCGACCCGTCGCGAATCGTTCCCGCATGCGGGTCTCTGACCATAGTCCTACGTGGTTCAGAGGCCCGCGTGCCTTTCGATCGGCAAGGCAAAAACTCGCGCCAGTCGATCACCGCGTGTCTGGGTGCCACGCTCACCGCACAGCGGGAGGGCGATTCTCCGG